>CANKVN010000029.1 GCA_947487055.1 Flavobacteriales bacterium | reverse complement strand
GCAGACCAGTTGAAACCCGGCGACTGGGCCGATGTTTACGATTATTCAGGCCAATATCTGGCCTCAGGTCATGTTGGAAATGGCTCCATAATATTGAGAATTCTCAGCCGAACGGAGGAAATTCCTGATGAACGGTTTTGGTTCACTAAATTACAATCATGCCTCAATCTGCGAAAGCAGCTGTTCCCCGACTTTACGTCTACCAACGCTTACAGACTGGTTCACGGCGAGGGCGACGGACTTCCCGGATTGATTATTGATATTTATGCAGAATGCGCTGTAATCCAATCCCACAGCCATGGAATGTATGGTGCACAATCCGAAATTTCGGCAGCCCTGGATGCAGTGTTTGAGGGAAAACTCAATACCATTTTCGCCAAAAGCCGCGCATCCATGCACGATCCCGAAGCGGATGACAGTTTCATGAAAGGAAGCATGCCCGAAACCATCGCTTTGGAAAACGGCCACCCTTTCAAGGTGAATTGGGTTGTTGGGCAAAAAACAGGATTTTTTCTCGATCAGCGTGAAAACAGAAAATTGCTTGGCTCCTATTGCCAAGGGAAACAGGTGCTCAATACTTTTTGTTACACAGGAGGATTTTCTGTTTACGCCCTTGCGCATGGCGCCACTGAAGTATGCAGCGTAGATATCTCCGAAAAGGCAACCTTGCTCGCTACAGAAAATGCCATGCTTAATGGTTTCGGGAACGACAAACACCAGGCCATTACCGCCGATGTACCCCAGTTTCTGAAGGACCACCGCAAAACCTACGACATCGTGGTACTGGATCCACCTGCTTTTGCCAAGAATTTATCCAAAAAGCACCAGGCTGTGATGGGCTACAAACGATTGAATGCCATGGGCATTCAGTCCGTAAAATCCGGTGGTTTGTTGTTTACGTTCTCCTGCAGCCAAGTGATAGATGAAACCCTTTTTGCAAACACCGTTACGGCAGCGGGAATAGAGGCTGGCAGAAATGTTCGCATATTGCATCGCCTGGGCCAGGGTCCCGACCATCCGGTAAACCTGTTTCACCCAGAAGGCCATTACCTAAAAGGGTTGGTGCTGCATATAGAAGATTAAAAACCATGAACTCTGCCTTACTGATTCGGAGCAACAACCGTTGTGAAATTTGCGAATCCACTTCCAAAAACCTGGAAAGCTATATTATTCCACCCAAACCAGGTACAGATCCATCGGAATGCATTTTGCTCTGCGAAACATGTATGCAGGGAGCCACAAACCCCAATGGCATTGATAGCAATCACTGGCGCTGCATGAGTGGCAGCATCTGGAGTGAAACCGCTGCTGTGAAGGTATTTTGTGCCTCAGTACTTAAAAAAATCAATACAGACTGGAGCGGTGATTTACTGGACCAGATTTGGCTTGAAGATGAGGAACAGCAATGGCTGGAAGCGATGGACCAAACCGAGGAAGTTCACAAAGATTGCCATGGCCAAATACTGGAGCAAGGCGATTCCGTAGTATTGGTGAAAGATCTTGATGTGAAAGGCGGAGGCTTTACAGCCAAAAGGGGAACTGCTGTGCGTAACATCAGGCTGGTAATGGACAATCCTTCCCAAATTGAAGGCAAGGTAGAAGGACAGCAGATCGTTATTCTAACACAGTACGTGAAGAAACAATAAGGCTTTTAAGGAGCAAAAACTTCGGATCCTGTTTTGATTTTGGGGATTTTAAGGTAATGCTTGCATCCCTTTTCTTTTTTGTTGCGTTGGATCAACAGCAAACATTCTCCCGTGCCGGTAAGTGCGCGTTTATCAGAGAAGTTTCCCTGCACTGGTGAATCGGCTGTTTCAATGCTGAATTGAGCCGTTATCACCACGGTATCGCCCTTACTGTACAAGGTTTTTGCGGGCATGAACGTCCCTTTTTTGCTAATGTTTAACCTATCAGCAAATCCTTCTGCCCAAAGGGTATCCGCAATTGCCACCTGCTTGCGTTTAACAACGGCTGTAATCGTGTAGGTTTTCATGATTGGAGCTCCCTGAATACCGGGATAATGCACAGATACTTCAGCATTCAGCACACGGAGCGCAGACGATTTTAATTTCACTTGCTGCGACATTAGCGCTAAAGGCGATGCCAACAACAATAGAATGGCTATTTTCAGGTTTTTGATCATGGTTCTATAAAATAAAAACTTTCCTTGAATTTCGATTTCCCATCGGTAACTTCCAGAAAGTGTAATCCTGTTTTCTCAGGTACAATTAATGTGCCATACCAATTTTTACGGATTTCTGTAATTGGTTCCTGGCTCCATACTTTTCCGCAATCGCAGCTCAGTTTATAACGCCATTGCTTTTCCGGCGTAAATTGGGTAGCGACAACAAAAGCATGACGAACGGTATCGGAAGGTACCCAGTGAATAAAGCCTGGATCTTGCACCTCGTGGCTTTTGGGATTGCGCTTTGCCGGCATCCAAACAGAATCTGAGAAATTTGGAATACCATGTCCTACCAGTGTATCCGGCGATTTTGACCTCAGCAAAGCATTGCGCATTTGCATCGCGTTGTAACCAGTGGCCTGCCTCGCCGAAGCCATCGCTCCAGCCAGCACCGGGGCACTGTAGCTGGTGCCATTGGATTTTACAATGTAGCCACTTGCCGAGGCTACAGCAGTGCGTTTGCCCATGGCGGCAACATCGGGCTTCACTCTGCCATCAAAAGTTGGCCCACGGCTGCTAAATCCGGCAATTTCACCCGCTTTATCTACAGCTGCCACAGCAATTACATGCTCAGCATCTGCAGGAACCGCAATTTTACCCCAAGAAACATCGCCTTCATTACCAGCGCTTGATATCACCAAAATACCCCTGGATGCCGCAGCTTCCGCCGCACGGCTGATAATGGTGGTTTTCCCGTCCAAATCGGACAAGCGATGGTCATATTTTCCATCATCAAAGGTGGTGTAACCCAGAGATGAGGAAATAATATCAACCCCTAAGCTGTCTGCAAATTCGGCAGCCTGAACCCACAGCGCTTCCTCAAAAGGCATTTCAATGGAAGCGTCTTCAGAACGCAGCAGCAAATAGTCCGCACCGGGTGCCGAGCCACGCATTATCCCATCAATATCTGATGCAAGGCAGCTCAGCACCTGCATTCCATGATCATCATCGTTGTATACATTGTTTTCGTGGTCTACAAAATCATGTGCAAACAACACCCTTCCCTGCTGAAAAAGGCTATCGAATAATTGCATTTGGTTGGCCTTATAAAAACCGGCATCCAGAATGGCTATCCTGATTCCCCTGCCATCATATCCCCGCCGGTGCAGCTCATCCACCCGGAGTTGTGTAATCTGCTCAAATGCTGCGCCGTAGGTGCTTTTCTCCTTTGCCTCTGATTTAATAGGAATGTATGTTTTGTCCGCTATACCGGAAACCTCGGTATCGTAGTCCGGCGGTGCTGGATTTTCCTTGTAACCAAGGGATATTGCAGATTTTACGAAAGGAAAATCCCTGAGCTTGGCGCAGGCGCCGGAATCTATGGTTTTAACAAGCGCGGCATTCAACCATCTGCTGCCAAACTGAACCGAATAGCCGTTGCCTTGCAATTGCCTCAAATAGGCATCTGATACAGGCAAATCAGCATTGGTAATGGGGATTCCAGCTGCGTATTTCCGGAGTATGGATTGTTTGCTGAGAAAAGATTCCGGCTGGGTAAGCAAAGCAATACTTTCGGCTTTATCCTTGAATTCCACCCAGAAATAATAGGTGGTAGAATCGGCCCGTAATCCATGGCCAAAACACAGCAGCAGTATGGCTAATTTAATCCGTCGAAACAAGTTTTTGAATTCGTTTATAGCCGTCCCAGTTCCCTGATTGCCTTAGCAGTTCTGTTTTTTCTGCATACAACAACCCAAAACCCTTACCATAAATTTCCTTGTAACGGTATTGTTCCAAAAAATTATTGATTTCGCCCGCTACTACGGTGATGGAAGTATCGGCAGCCATAAATTCATTTTTGTACGGCTCATACATATCCTGATAATAGACCATGTTGGGCGGTAAGTTATTGCGGCTGTTAATATTCCAGATGGTTCCCTCCACGGGCGGAAAAGACAATTTCAGGTAACGTATATTCTCATCAACCCGCTCATAGACCTCATCACCAAGCTTTGCGTAGAACATGCGGCTAAACTTCCAATAATCGGAAGTATCATTTCTGCGAAGCATTTTAATGCGGACAGCCATTTCTCCTGCATTGTCATCAAAAACTGTGTCAACCAGTTCCATAATTTGGAAATTGATGGTATCGGGTAGGGTTTTATCCCTTCTAAAGACAATGGAATCAACATCAAACACCCACTGATGTTTGGCGCCAAATGGCAACCAGTCTTTGATGGGGTTGGATTGCGTCACCCCCTCAGCATCTTTTTTGCAACCCGAAAACAGGGAAAGTACCACTAAGATTATCGCAAAAGTCTTATTCATGGATAATACTTGGTTAGTTGCCAGGTTAAATCAAATCCATCCGGTTTGCTGGGGTCCTGGAAATCAATGTCCTTCTTTTTCCGGTACATCAATCCAAAGGCATTGCCATAAATTTCCTGGGCTTCTTTTACATAAATAAAGGTGCTATCGTATTGTTGTTTGATGTAAACAGCGTCTGCAGACTGTACGAAACCGTTGCTAAAGGGCTTGCCTACAGCGGTATATTGAAACTTAATATATGAATTAAAACTATCGTTCCAATAGCTGTAAGGGTACCACATTTTAAGGTTCCGAATGGGAAAACTAAGTACCTGATTGCGCCTGTTTTCTTCCACCCGCTGCACCCCAAAACCATTGATGGAAACAGTAATCAAATCAAAAAACTGATAGCTTTTGCCAGTGTCTTTGCTAACGAATTGCTCCAGCCTGTAGGCATTGTTTCCAGCCTGATCGATAAAACTGTCTTTTACAAATTCTTTGATTAAAAAATGAAATACCTGCGTTTTGTTCTGGATTCTTGAATAATGTATGGAATCGTACTCATAGTGACGCTCAGCACCAACCCTGATTGGAAAATACTCCAAACCCTTTGCCTTGTAGTCATCCGTGGTTTTCTTGCACCCGCAAAGCATCCACAGAGCCAGAAAAGGCAATATGGCAAACCAGCGCATCATTTTTGTGCAAATCGGTAAAACAACCAGGCCACAGGTATGAATAGGATGTTCAAGCCCCATACGGCGATCCATGAAGGGATAACACCGGTTTGGCCCATGCTGATGAAATATTTACTAAAAAACAAGAAAAATATAATAACGAATATACCTACGGCCAGTGATAAACCCAAGCCTCCCCTTGTTTTCCTGCCGGCTACAAAAACGCCAATTGCCACCAGAATAAAGGTACTGAATGGTGAGGCATATCTTCTGTGCAATTCTGTTTCGAGCAATTTAATATTTTCCGAGCCCCTGGTGGTTTCTTTGGCAATGAAGCTGCGCAGTTCGTCCTGATTAAGGCTTTGCACATCGTCTATACGAAAGAAAAAATCCCTGGAATCAAACTGCAGGGCCGTATCCAGAAAGGGCTTAAAAGATATTTTCTGGTTGCCATTGGGCAAAAACTCCCGCTGCCAAACCATTTCCATGCGCCATTTACCTGTTTTTTTATTCCACCTCATGAACCGGGAAAATAGGTTGCTTTTTAATTCTTTACCCTGATATGACTCAATGTTAACCCCAACGGCGGTGCTGTCGTTATTGTTAAAATATTCCATGTAAAGAATCACACCAGGCTTCATCTGCCGATAAATAGTGCCTTTGGCCTGGCTCCAGTAGTCGCGCAAATAGGTGTTTTCAAAACGAACACGGGCTTTGTCCGTGACCGGAATCACCCACGCATTGAGCAGATAGCTGCCAAAAGACAGCAATGCAGCAACGGCCATGTAGGGCATCAGAATGCGTTTAAGTGACATTCCACCTGCCAGCATGCTTATAAATTCTGACCGTGAAGCCAATCGGCTGGTGAAGTAAAGAACCGAAATAAAAATAAAAATCGGGCTGAATGTGTTTATAAGATGGGGTATAAATGCCGTGTAGTAAGTAAATATGATGCTGTGTATGGGGGTATTGTGTTCTAAAAAATCATCTAGTTTTTCGGCAATATCAAACACAATGATGATGACGGTAAACAGCAAAATGGTTACCACAAAGGTGGTCAGGAATTTCTTGGCAATATATTTATCCAGTTCCTTCAAAGTCAGCATTTACGGGTAATCTGAGGTAATATTTGTGCTTTCCAGTCCATAAAATCTCCTGCTAAAATATGGATTCTGGCTTGCCTTACCAACCAAAGGTAAAAGCGAAGGTTTTGCAAACTGGCTACAACCGCTCCGAGCATTTCATTGGCTACAAACAAATGCCTGACATAGGCCTTTGAGTATTCGGGGGTGAGCATATCCAGCGCATCAAAATCATGCATCCATTTTTTATTGCGGATATTCATGATTCCCTGGGTGGTGAAAATACTTCCATTTCTACCGTTGCGGGTTGGCATTACACAGTCAAACATATCTATTCCCAGTGCAATACATTCCAGTATATTTTCCGGTGTACCCACACCCATCAGGTATCGCGCCTTTTCTGTGGGAAGAATATTGGTTACCGCATTGGTAATCCGATACATATCTTCATGCGGTTCTCCCACGCTTAATCCGCCTATTGCATAGCCGGGAGCGTCGTGCTTCAAAACATAATTTGCGCTTTGGATCCGCAAATCTTCATAAACGCTGCCTTGTATAATGGGCAAGAGTGATTGTTCGTAACCATACAGTGGTTTTGAAGCATTGAACTGGGCAAAACACCTGTCGAGCCAGCGATGCGTCATTTCCATGCTCTTTTTAGCATACGGATATTCGCAAGGATAGGGCGTGCATTCGTCGAATGCCATGATGATATCGGCGCCAATTGCACGTTGAACATCCATTACATTTTCAGGGGTGAAAAGGTGTCGGCTACCATCTACATGGCTTTGAAAGGTTACCCCTTCTTCTTTCATTTTGCGGGTGCCACTTAAGCTGTATACCTGGTATCCGCCACTATCTGTGAGCATGGCATGGGGCCAATTGCTGAAAGCATGAAGCCCGCCGGCTTCTTTCAACACCTCCACTCCCGGGCGCAAATACAAATGGTAGGTATTTCCCAAAATAATTTTCGCCTGAATATCATCCACCAAAAAATCGCGGTGCAATGCCTTCACGGTTCCAGCGGTACCTACAGGCATAAAAACAGGTGTTTCGAAGCTTCCGTGATCGGTTTCTACCACACCAGCGCGTGCTTTGCTCCGGTTATCTGTATGTTGTAGCTTGAAATTCAAAAGTTAGTTTTGGGCCATTAAGGAAAGACTGAATAAGCGTGGGAACAAGCTTTGAATGGAACCGCTATAGTAACTGTCGGGAATTTTGTTGGCCAATCCGTTGTTGATGCCATTGCTCATTTTAAGTTCAAGGCTTAAATCCACAAAATCCAGCTGAAACTCCCAGCCTGCGCCATATTCATAGTAGAACGTATTTTTCTTGAGGGCGACCAGGGGTTTATTAACCCCAATAATCAAATCTTCATTGCTTTGAAAATCGTAACTCCAGCGCATTCCACCCAATACATAAAAACGCTTATTTCCATGCAAGCTGCTTCTGTATTTTAGGGTAAGGGGCAAATCAAAGGAAATGGTTTCCATTTTGATTGTAGGACCCGGACCATGCCTCCACTGGTATTGTAAATCGCGCTGGTGCAGCTGTAACATAGTCAATGTCTTCAACTCCCAATTTCTACCAAACCTATAAGCCACGCTGCCTCCAAAACCTCCACCTGCCTGTCCTCCGGGCCTTATTGCGGCAATTGAATCCTGGCGTTGCCAGAAAACAGGATCCAGGTTCATTTTTGATTTGGCATAGGTTCCTGTAAATGCGATTCCCCAAAAAAAGTGCTTCCGGTATATCCTGTTAGGATCCGTTTGTGCCGATACATTGAGCACAACTGCCAAAAGACCTGTGAGGATTATTTTTCGCATATGTACAGGGTACTTACCCCAAAAGTCAACGGTTTAATGATAACGTTTTTTCCTCCACATTCTTGGAGGATAGTTGAAAATTCCTGTCCCTCGGGGAAAGCCGCCACACTTCTTGGCAAATAGCTATAGGCATTAACACTTGAGCTTACCAATCGGCCCACAGCAGGCAGCACCGTTTTAAAGTAAAACCAGTACAAACCACTAAAGACGAGATTTTTAGGCTTGCTGAATTCCAGGATAAAAAGATGTCCTCCTGGTTTTATCACCCTCAGCATTTCGGCGAGTCCAACCCTAAGGTGTTCGAAATTCCTAACCCCGAAAGCTACGGTTGCGGCATCGAACTCACCATCCTGAAAAGGAAGCTGCTCGCTGTCTGCCAACTGCAGTTTTATGCGGTTTTGCAATCCGGCAGCAGCCACTTTCACATCCCCTTTGGCCAACATACCGGCACTAATGTCCACCCCAATGATATTGGAATCTTTAATTTTTGTTAATTCCATGGCCAAATCTGCAGTTCCGGTTGCTACATCCAAAATATACTTATGATTCAGTGCTGACAATGCTTTGCGCACTTTTTTACGCCACCCGCGATCTATCCCCAGAGACAATAATCTGTTTAAAAAATCATACCGTGCAGAAATGTCGTCAAACATTTGAGCAACTTGTTGTTTTTTTGAAAGTGCGGAATCCTGATTTGGTTTTACCTGTTCGGCCATGAAAGCTACAAATATAGGAAGAACAATCGGGGCTCTCGCGCAATCAACAATATGACAGACGTAAAACAGGCAGATTTTTTAGGTAGCTGGGAACGGCAGGACGCCATGCCACACACCGAATTCCCCGAATTTGCTTTCATTGGCAGGAGCAATGTGGGCAAAAGCAGCCTTATCAATATGCTGTGTTCACGCAAAAACATGGCCCGTATTTCTTCCCATCCCGGCAAAACCCAAACCTTAAATTTGTTCAGAATAGACCGCAAACTTCAATTTTGTGACCTACCTGGTTATGGCTATGCCAAGGTGAGCAAGGTGCAGCGGGAAAAATTCTCCAAAATGATTCAGCATTACCTGATGGGCCGCTCCAACCTCATGTGCCTGTTTGTGCTTGTAGACCTTCGCATTCCGCCACAGGAAATCGATATTGAATTCATTAATACAACAGGCGAAGCAGGAATCCCTATGGCAATCATTGGCACCAAAGCCGACAAGCTGGGCAAAGACAAGCTACAAGAGAATATTGATGCTATACACAAAGCACTTCTGGAATATTGGGAAGAATTGCCTCCCTTTATCATCAGCAGCAGCGAGGAAAAGATTGGCAAAGAAGAAATCTGGAATTTCATTCACCAGGCATGCACCTTGTTTAAGCCTGAAAAGAAATAGTACCGGACGAATTATTTATCGGATAAAACGGGGTTAAATGTATCTTCGCATGATGGATTGGCAATCGCTTTCGGAACGGGTAAAAGCCGGCGAAACCGGGGCCATTGCGCGTGCCATCAGTTTGGTTGAAAACAACTTTACAGGAGCCGCCACCTTTATGGAACTGCTGGACCTTTCTACCGGCATCCCTGTAATCGGCATTACCGGCCCTCCCGGAGCGGGAAAGAGCAGCCTGGTAAATGAGCTGGTTGCGTTTTGGCTTAGCCAGAACCTGAAAGTTGCGGTTATTGCTGTAGATCCTTCTTCCCCATTTAATTTCGGCGCATTGTTAGGGGACCGCCTTCGGATGTCCGGATTGTTTACCCATCCCCATTTATTCATCCGCAGCCTGAGCAGCAGGGGAAGTTTGGGCGGTTTGTCTGCCAGCATTATAGAAACCATCGATATTTTCAAGCATGCAGGCTTTGATCGCATTGTGGTAGAAACCGTGGGCGTGGGCCAAAGTGAAGTAGAGATTGCGGGGGTTGCAGACACCACCGTTGTGGTGATGGTGCCGGAAAGTGGCGACGAAGTTCAAACCCTAAAAAGCGGGGTAATGGAAATTGCCGATGTTTTTGTGGTAAACAAATCCGACCGCGAAGGGGCTACCCGCTTTGCCAGTTATCTGCGCGAGCGCACCCAATCCGGACATGGGCCACACCCGCCAGTTATAGAAACCATCGCAACCCAGGGAAAAGGCATAAACCAGCTCAGTGAAGCCATTTTGAGCCAGCATTCATCCATTGAAAACCGAGGTCGGAAATATTTACTGATGGCAGAAAAGCTGGGGCGCATACTCGCACGCAGGCGTATGGCAGACTTTAACATGCAAGAAGAATCTGTTAAATTGGAACAATTGGCAAACAAACCAGGTTTCAATTTGTATGTTTATGCGAAGACTATTTAACAGCAACGTATGATTGGAATTTTATGCGGCTCCTCAAGGCCAAACAGCAATACTGCCCGCGTGGGCAAAGCAATAGAACGATTATTGGTGGAACACGGGATTGAATCCGGTTCAATTTTCATACCCGATTTCGAACAATACGACATTCCATTCAGCAACGGAGGCGCCCTGCGCAAAGGCCATCTGAGCGCTTTTCAGGAATCGGTTTACCAAACGTTATCCAAATCTAAGCTCATTTTTGTATTATCGCCAGAATACAACTGGTTTCCTACACCGGAGATTATCAATTTGATTAATCAGTTTGGCACAAAGGAATATGCAGACTGCTGGGAAGGTAAACTCTTTGCTACTTGCGGCATCAGCAGTGGCCGGGGTGGAAGGATACCTGCCATTCAGCTTGGCTATATGTTAAATAAACTTATCAATGTGATGAATCACCACAGCCTGGTTTCGGCAAAAAGCTTTGAAAGCCAGTTCACACCAAAGGCCCTGGACGATATGGGAAATAGTTTGGGAAATGCAGAATACGACGCAGGTTTGGAAAATTTTGTTGCGTACAACCTGAAAATGCTGAAAAGCAGTTCGGAAATGCTTAGTGCATAACCTGAAACAAGGCCTGCCCTAAAGGTGTTTTCAAGCAATAAACCCCATTTGGCAAATCTGCTACATCGAGGGTAATGCTTTTTCCGCTCAGCGATTTTTTGTACAGGCAAATACCTGTTAAGCCATAAATGGCAATTTCGCCATTGCATTCGGTATTCAATGCTACGGATAAGGTTTTGCCGGCCGGATTAGGCCACAAAGATCCAAAAGAAGCACGAACAGCAGGAAGCGATGCAGATGGATTCAACGCCTGAACAACCACCATGTTGCTGCTGGCTTTCCATTTGCTGTCAAAATCTCCGTTGGCCCTGTTGTATACATACTGACCGGCCTTTAAATCAGTGGTCAATTCGATTCGGTAGGTGATAAATCCGCTGGCTAGCGATGCATTGGATTCCAGTGCTGCAAGGTTTGCATTTGGGAACTCCACCACCAGGATATTTCCCTTTTCGGTTCTAACTACGGCATCAGTTGGGTACAAATTGGTAATAACCACGCGGCTAAGGGGCAAATTAACATCCACCGTATCCAGCATTACCAGTCGTTTCACCAGCGATTTCCCTGTATTGGTGAAATTAACATGGTAGGTTAGCTCACGAACCCGGTAATCAACATCATCGCCCTTTAAGCTTGTTTTGCTAACTGCACCTGAGCCATTGTCCATTAGTTTCAAATCCAGTGTATCGAAATTATCGGGCTGATAGGCGTCATTTAAAACAAAGGCTGAGCCACTCTTAATGCGCACAGGAAACACATCATCTTGTTTAGCACTTAATGGCATTATCCATGAAACCAAAAATGTTTTAACAGCACCGGGTTCAAAATTGGTTATGCTCCAAATGGCTTCGCTGTTGCTGTAATTATCCGGAATACTATCGGCCTTGAATTGCAATAAACGTGGATCGTGGCTAAGGTGAAGGGTTGGTCCGTTAACCAAAGCACTGCCGGTATTCTTAATGCTAATAACCGCTTGAATTTCATCACCTGGCTTGATATTTCCGGGAACCAACATACCGGTTTGTATCTCGATATCGTTGATATTTGGAGCAATATACTGCCCCAAATTAACCATGCTATACTCCCCGTTTTTCACAGAACTGGCGGTATTGCCCTGGCAAGAGTTTTGCCAGTGTCTTCCCGCAAAAACCTGCATATTGTAATCGTCTTGGGGAAGAGCCGCAGCAAATTTTCCTTTAGCATCAGAAGAGGCAAACCATATTTTACCTGTTTTCATGCTGGTAAAACGAACCATGGTCATTGGCAAAGGCACATCCCCGGCATCTTGGATGCAGTTTTGGTTCTTATCAAAGAAAATGGTTCCAGCGATGTTACCGGAGTAGTTCTCAATTTTACAAATGCGCTTCAGGCCTGTGTTTTGTTCGGTAAAATTGCCCCAAATAAAAGCCTCAGAACCCCTTTGGCCCAAATAAAATGCCCCTGAAATGCGGTTACCCGTTAGGGACAAACGGTCATTTTCAAAGCGAAGCACCGAACTTCCGTTTCCATTTCTCAAAAAATCTCCTCCGATGAATAAGCTGTTACCAGAACCTGCGATGGTGCGCACTATTGCCCTGTCCATCGTATCCAGGTTTATTGCAGGCGTCCAGTTTCCGCTAAATTCCCTCAATTCCAGAATGTCTGCATTGTAACCAAGTGCTGCAAGTTTGCTGTTGTATACTGCCAATTGATCCACCCGCTGCTTAAATGGGCTGCCAATGCCGCCCCAGGTGTTGTTGGATGCCGTGTAATAAGCGATATTGCCGGTGAAAGTGCCCGCAAAGTTTTGAAAATCTCCTGCAATGTAAAGGCGGTTACCCATTGCTTGCAGTGCGTTGATGGCTCCATCTGATCCCTGGGTGGTATTGCTGCTGCCCAGAAACCCCCATTGCCCTGTTTGCCCGTCGTAGGTGGCAATATTGTTGACCAACGTTCCGTTTAGTGCATCCAGAAATTTTCCTGCAACCACGAGCTTGTTATCGAAAACAGTCATGGCAACAATACCATCGTTTTTACTTTTTACAACACTGTTGTCTGTAATCCAGCGTTCTCCATTCCATTTATACAGATGGCTTACTGCAACATCGGCATCCCTTTTGGCATTGCTGATATAGGCACCGACATACATGGTATCCCGGTAAAGAACCAGGCTATTGAAATTATATTGTCCATCTACCGTTTTTACGGCGTCCGGCTTGTACAACCCTGGGTAATAAGACCAATATGCTCCATTCCAGCGAGCAACCACGTAATCTGATGTGTCAGGCGTAGATTCTTCGCTAAACAGGGCCAAATAATCCTGCCCTACGGCGTAGGCGGCCACCACCTTGCTGGGCAGTCCATTGCCTAATGGCTCCAGAACCTGCGCTTTGCAGAGGCCAACTGCCGACAACATCAACAACCATATCACACCGCGCATAGTTTGCAATTTACAGAAAAAAGGTTGATTTTTCATCGATTGAGCCTCCAAATAAATTGCGTACCCAATCCGATAGCCTGATTGCGAGGCCTGATGCTGGCACCGGGAACGTAGGTTTGCGTGAGCATGGATGAACCATTGATGCTGACGCCCCATTGTGCACGCTCGTTCAACTTGCGGTAAATACCCAAACCGGCATTCGCCGAGAAGGTGGTTTTTCTGAACCAATCCTGATTTCTGGCGGCGATATTGAGCAACTGATAATCCAGGGTATTGCCAGAAACACTGCTAACGAAGCCTGTATTGATCGTTAGGCTTGGTTTTAACAACCAATGTTTTTTCACAGTAATCTCGTACATCACACCCACGGGAATCTCCGCAAATGAGGTAGCAGAAAAACCTTGATATTGTGTACTTCCGGAGCCCGCGAAATAGCCAATGATTGGATAATTGCCGAACTTATCCGGTTTGTTTCCGGGAACAAGGGTAACTGGAACTTCGTCTTTAAAATCAAAAGACTGGCGGGTGTGGCCCTGCTGATACTGAACACCCGCAAGCAGGCTCCATCTGCTGTTTATCTTGTGTCCAGCCAAGGCCGAAAACTGCAAACCACCCATGCTAAACTCCCCATCTTGCATGCGCATCAGGTAATTTTTATGAACATAACGGCGGTTAGCGGGATTGACCGAATAAGCCACTGAACCCTGCTGACCAGAAAGTCCGGCTACAACAAACCACGCATATTGCTTCCTTACCAATTCTTTTATTGCCACCGGCAAACTGTTCGGCAACAGGCGGTCTTGCAAATCTGACAAAATGGATGATGTGCGCAATCCAAACCCTTCAGGCAGATCCATAGCAGAAGAGACCGAATTTTGTTTCTCAGGCTGCTCTTCTTGATCGGTCAATATCTTGTTATCATCGGCTCCTTTAGAAAGGACTTTGGTTTTTGGAAACACAACCGGCTGATTTGCCGCGTGCCAATCTTGTGGAGCATGTAATTTAGATGCTTGTAAATCCTGCGAATCCGATTTGTTTTCAGCAATGGCCTTTTCAGCCTTTTGATTATTACCGGCGGACTGCTCTGTAGGAGAAACCTGAAGCTCCGTTTTCTTGGGCTTGTGCATGAACCAGAGCACACTGGTAGCAACCATAAGTACAACTGCAGCACTAATCGAGTACCAGAAGAAAAGGCCTTTGCGTTTCTTCTTATCCAATTTCAGTGCAATCGCATCCCAGCTACCGGGGGGCAATGCAGGTTCAAAGGAATCAAAGCTATCCTGAAGGTGTTTGTCGATATGGTTATTTTCGCGTTTCAGCGTTCAATTCTTGTTTAGTTGTTCTTTGAGCATTACCCTACCCCTACTCAGCAAACTTTTGCTGGTGCCTTCGGAAATACCCAGTTGTTCGGCGATGTCTTTATGGTTCATTTTATCAATGGCATAAAGGTTAATCACCAGGCGGTACTTCTCCGGCAGGGCTGCAAGGGCAGACAATACGATGTCTAAATTGACCGGCGCTAACTCTTCTTCATCCCTGGTTTCATCCGCCTGTTCGGCAAGCGGAGTATTTTCCACATCAACAAACTGAGGTCCGGAGCTCCGTTTGCGGAAGCGGGATATTGCCAGGTTGATAAAAAGCCGCGTCATCCAGCCTTCCAAAGCACTGTCGCCCTTGTAGGTGCCAATAAACTCAAAGACCTTTACAAAACCATCTTGCAACAAATCGCTGGCATCGGCATGATTTCCGGAGTAACGCAGGCAGTAGCCATACATTTTTTTTCCGTAACGCAGGAAAAGTGCTTCCTGTGCCCGGCGGTCTCCGTTTTTACAGCCTTGTATGATGTCTTCATCGGTTAGCAAGTAGCTTCAGTATTAATGACGCAATTTTGGGTAAAGGTTGCAAAAAAAGAGAAATTATAACAAATATGGCCGTGTTTAATGGACAAAATAATTATTTAGAAAAATATACAATTAAGCCTGTTTGTGATGTTTTTCAAACAAATCAGCGCACCAATTGCACTAAATTTGCGCTAATAAATGGGTAATCAATTGCGCTTTATTGTTCACACTCTATCTTTTTTACTGTCTTCAACTTTAGCATTTGGTCAGGAAATCCCGAAAGCCACCAAAAGCCGGATATCCTTTTTGCCGGTACCAACCATTGGCTATAGCCCAGAAACTAAAACATATATCGGTGCAGTTTGCCAGCTGGGATTTAAAACCAGAAACGATTCCACCACCCGGATATCTTCCTCCAAGGTAGAATTACAATTCACCCAGAACAAACAAGTTGTTTCGGAATGGAATGGAAACATTTACACCCCGGGTGAAAAATGGTATATCACCTTTAATTTTCATGGAAGCCGTTTCCCGGATTACTGGTGGGGTATCGGAATACATACACCCGAATCTGCCAAAGAATTATTCACCAGCGACCGTTGCAGGCTTGAGGCTTCTTCCCTAAAAAGCATCAAAAAAAACTGGTTTGTTGGACCCATGGCCAAAATGCAGTGGCTCACCGACATCAGTTTTAATGACACTAAGACCCCAACAAGGACCCCAGACAAGCAGTATAGCTACATCGGTGGCGCTCAGTTGTTATTTGACAGCCGGGACAACATGCTCAATCCGACCAAAGGTAAATACCTGGATATACAAGCAACCGTAAATAAAAACACAGGGCAATTAAAATCAACCGGTATGCGGTTTTTTGTTGAGGGACGACAATTCTTTAAAATTGGGAAAACAGGCATTTTGGCAAACCGTGCTGCTTTTTCGAAACTGACAACAGAAACCTACTTTTTTGACCTCTCCTTTCTGGGTGGTGACCGCTGGCTGCGCGGATATTATCAAGGGAGGTTCCGCGATCAGGGCATGTATGTGTTGAATACCGAATACCGCCAGGCCGTTTACCGCCGCTGGGGCTTCGCGATTGGCGCAGGTGCCGGTTCGGTATTTAAAAACACTACCGACATCACACGCAACCCCATTAAACCGGCCATAAATCTTGGTCTTCGGTTTTTGGCAGACAGAACCGAAAAAATAAACATGCGCGTCGATTACGCCATGGGTCTTAATGGCCAAACCGGCTTCTACTTTGCCTTTGGCGAGGCCTTTTAAGCAATCCCCCACCTAGTTTCTATTGTAATAGGCAATTTATTGCCTTCATCGTACCTTTGCCGCCCCATGGACTTTCAGCGGAATAACCTAAGCAATGAAGCATTGCTGCACATTTACCGTCAATTAATCAAACCCAGAATTATTGAAGAAAAAATGCTCATTTTGCTCAGGCAGGGCAAAGTAGGTAAATGGTTTAGCGGCATGGGTCAGGAAGCCATATCCGTTGGCACCACCCTGGCGCTGCAGGAAGACGAATACATTTTGCCGCTTCACCGCAACCTTGGGGTTTTCACCACCCGCAATATTCCCTTTAAAAAATTATTTGCGCAGTGGCAGGGCAAAAAATCAGGTTTTACCAAAGGAAGGGATCGCAGCTTCCATTTTGGCACCAACGAATACCATATTGTGGGAATGATTAGCCATCTAGGTGCAATGCTGGGGGTTGCCAATGGCATTTCCCTGGCACACAAATTAAATGGAGAAGGTAAAATTTCTGTGGTATTTAGCGGCGATGGTGGCACCAGCGAAGGAGATTTCCACGAAGCCTTAAATGTGGCTGCTGTTTGGCAATTACCGGTTATTTTCCTCATCGAAAACAATGGTTACGGACTTAGTACACCCAGCAACGAACAGTTTCGCTGCAAGCAATTTATAGACAAAGGCATTGGCTATGGTATGGAAGCCGTGCAAATTGATGGCAACAACATTCTGGAAGTGTATGAAACCGTGAGCAAGCTTGGAGAAGACATGCGCAGGAATCCCAGACCCGTGCTGCTGGAGTGCATCACATTCCGCATGCGTGGTCATGAAGAAGCCAGCGGAACCAAATATGTTCCGCAAAACCTTTTCGAAGACTGGCAGAAAAAAGACCCTATCGATAATTTTGAGGCATGGCTGCTCAACGAAGGCATCATTACCACAGAGGTTATCACCGACATCCGCAAGGAAATACTGGAAGAAATTGAATTGGGCCTGGAGGCTGTTTTTGAAGAACCTGAAGTTGAGCCGGATGTGGTTGAAGAATTAAATGACCTCTATGCACCTGTGCCTGATACGGTGGTTGAACCGGCGGGCAGCGAAAGCGAAAAAAGGCTTGTAGATGCCATTAGTGATGGACTTAAACAAAGCATGCAAAAACACAGCAACCTGGTCATTATGGGGCAGGATGTGGCAGAATATGGCGGTGTTTTTAAAATCACCGATAATTTTTACAAAGAATTCGGTAAAGAACGGGTGCGCAACACGCCTATAACCGAAAGTTCTATTTTAGGCGCCGGATATGGCCTGGCAATTGAAGGTTACAAAGCTGTAGTAGAAATGCAGTTTGCCGATTTTGTGAGCTGTGGTTTCAACCAGATTGTAAATAATCTGGCCAAGAGCCACTACCGATGGGCGCAACCGGCCGACGTGGTGGTGCGCATGCCCACAGGAGCAGGCGTTCAGGCCGGACCTTTTCACAGCCAAAGCAACGAAGCCTGGTTTTACCATGTTCCAGGATTGAAAATCTATTATCCCTCCAATCCGTTTGACGCCAAGGGTCTACTGGGTACCGCCATCAACGATCCCAACCCGGTCTTATTTTTCGAACATAAATTTTTATACCGCAGCATCAGCGGCATGGTTCCGGATGCATACTACACCTTGCCGGAAGGCGTGGCAAGTGTTCACGATCACGGCGATGAAATTTGTATCATCACCTACGGTTGGGGCGTGCACGAGGCATTAAAACTGGTGAAGGAAAACAATATTCCCGCCCGCGTGATAGACCTTCGTAGCCTTATGCCGTGGGATAAAAACACCGTAGCCGAGCAAGTAAAAGCCACCGGTAAAGTATTGCTTTTAACCGAAGACACCCTCACCGGAAGTATTGCTTCTGACATTTCTGCCTGGATCATGGAAAATTGTTTCCAATGGCTGGACGCCCCTGTTCAGCGACTGGGCAGCTTAGACAGTCCTGTTCCACTGGCAAAATCACTGGAAGACGCCTATTTACCTTGGGGCAGGCTTGCAACTGTCGTTGAATCTCTGAGGCAGTATTAACAGCCATTCTGCTATGAACGAACTTTTCAAATCCATTATCGAAAGCTGGCAAATCCATAACCGCAGCATGCTTTTTCTTATTGAAAATTTATCGGATGATGCCCTGGCATGCAGCCTCAGCAAGCGTGGTGGCAGAAATGTGGCTGCCCAGCTATCGCATTGCCTGGATGTTCGTTTCTTTAGAATGGAAGCGTATTTAAAGGAGCACAACATTTCCCTTGTTCCTTTTGAGAAGGAACACATCCCCAAAAAAGCCGAGCTTCTTTCAGCCTATGAAAAAACAGGCGAAGTGATGGAACAAATTATACTGCAATCCCTCGATCATGGCGGCAAAGCACCTTCTTTTGCACGCGGGATTGTCCCCATGATTGGATACTACATTTCCCACGAGGCACACCACCGCGGACATGCCCTGCTAACCATTAAATCCAGTGGCATTGCACTCCCCGATTCGCTAAAATGGGGCGTATGGGAATGGAATAAATTATAATTTGTAAGGTAAATTCACGAAATTGCCTTCGATTATCTCACCTTGAAACGCTTTTTACTCCTACTCCCCTTCATCAGCGCAGCTGGCTTATTTTCACAACATTTCAGCCAGCTGGGCATGGGCAGGTATGCGGGCATCCACGCCACGCAGGTTAATCCTGCCCTGATGGCCAATACCAAATACCGCTGGCACATAAACCTCATCGGGGCCTGGATAAATGCAAACGCCTCCAATGTAACTATCAATCCGCCTTATTCAGGATTTAAACTGGCCCGCAACCGTTTCGCCGATGATTACTTCAGGGCGGAAAAGAAAACGGTTTTACAGCGAAGCTGGTTTACCCAAACCATGAATGGCAAAGACCAGTTTGCCGGCCTTTCATCCATGCTGTACGGACCATCGTTTATGATGCGCATTCGTGATTTAAAATTGGGAATTATCACCAACATCAATTCGAATATCCGGATAGACGGCATGAGCCAAAACCTGGCCCATGCTGTATTTAACCGCATGGATACAGCAGCCGGGGCTTTGGATTTTTTCAACCTAAAAACCCAAGGCAACAGCGACCGCATAGCTGCTTTCTCTATTGCCCAAAACCAATGGTCATCGGTTGGCATTACTGCAGCATACAACATCCCACTGAAATGGAAACGCGACCTGCATGTAGGTGCCACCATTAAAAGCGTTCGCGGCCTTGGCGGTCAATATATCCAAAGTGATGAAATACAGGCCACACGCATTGGCAATCAGCTTTATTCCCTGGACCAAACCCAAATTGGCATGGCAGAATACCGCAGTGGCGGACGCGGTACCGGACTGGATTTGGGCGTTGCCTACACACTGCGAAAAAAGGAACACATGCAGCCCGGGGATTATAAATACAAACATCCCGATTATATGGTTCATCTCGGGCTTTCGTTTATGGATATTGGAAGTATTCTCTACCGCGATGTGAATGCCACAACCTACACCAGTGAAGTCCCAGTGCAATGGAATACAGCAGCAGCCCTGGCCAATTACCGCTCCATCCCCAATGTTAGTGACTTGCAAACCATTTTTACAGGCTTGCCTGGAGCAGAAACTTTTTCACAAAACCTGCGCATTGGCCTGCCTACCCGAATGGTTTTCACTGCCGATTACCAGCTTAAAAGACACTGGTTTGTGCAAGGACAATGGACTCAATCCATGCGAAGTCGTTACGGCAATGCCATGAGGCAGTCTTCTTACCTTATGCTTGGCCCCAGGTACGAATCTGATATTTTCGCTGTTACCCTTCCTGTGATGCTGGAGTACGACTACCGAAGCCTGAGGGCCGCGGCCAGCGTGCGCATCGGGCCCATCTATTTCGGCACAAACAGCCTTCTATCTGCCGTGCGATCACGCAATGTGCGTGACCTGGACTACTTCATCGGTATCAGTTTCGGTGATATCCCCGGAAGCTGGATAGACCGACTGGGTAAAGACCAGGAAGAAAAAGAAAAAATCAAACGGGCAGCTGCTTGCGATAAACTGTAAACCACTGAAAATGGATTTGGGTATTGGCATAGCATTCGAAATCAAAAAAATCCGCTGGATTACCATTGGATTTGCCGGACTGTCATTGTACCGAACGCTCAGTATTGCAGCGGGCCAATTTATTTACAACGGATATTCGCTGGCCAACGAAGAATGGATTTATCTGTTAGCTGCAGTTGGTTTACTGGTAATGCTGCTTGCCGATAAGAAAACCATGGCAGTGGCTTTTATTACAGCATTGCTTTATCCCAAATTTGAAACTGTCTTTGGATCAGGGAGTATAAGCACCGCGCTTTTTATTTATTTCTGTTTTTTCCTGGGAATGTGGCGGTATCTGGTTGAAAAATACGAATTAACGAAAACGGAAAATCACGAAACAGCCAACCGCGTTTTAAACAAATTATACTGGATTTTATTTGCAGCCTATGGCGTAATCAACGGACTTTCTGCATTGCTGCATCTGGCGGACCCATACTGGCAAAGCGGCTATGCCATGGAAATGAATTTGGCTAACAGCTACTGGGGCCGATTTTATTATTTCTTCAGGGATTTGAGAAACAATCATCCTGCCTTGATGGATGCATTAATGCCTATTAATAACTATGGTGTTATTGTTTCACAATTATTATTAATTCCCCTATATGTATTCAAACCAACACGAAAATGGCTGTCGGTATGGTTTATCATCCTGTTAATTCACATATTTATTTTACTTCGAATTGTTTTATTGCCGCACTTTACACTGTTATTTTTCATATTAATATTCTACAGAAAAACAGATTCTGAATTTGGCTTTCATCTACTGATTCCTGAAAAAACCATCAAATCCTTGAGAAACTATATGTGGGCGGCTTATGGAATTTTCATGTTATTGATTTCATTAAAAACACCGGGCATTTCAACTGCCACAGATAAAGCATTCTGGTTTCTTCGGGAATGGGACACGCGTGTGTGGTTTACCCGCAGGATCAATCAGATGGGCCTGGGGCAGCCGGATATTTTAAATGCAGGGGCATTGCAGGGTGCACGACGATTCATGATTTACCACAAAAACGGGAGTAAAAAGGAATGGCTACCCATAACGGGAAAAGATGGCGAGCGACTATCATACTTGCCGGATCCTCTGTTTATTGAGCACCAGGGTCTTGAAATTGTGTATGGCAATACAGGAGCCCACCTTGTGGCTTATGATTCCTTTACTTACATGAACTCACCCACCCCCTACAAATGGAAAGGCAGAGCAGTGGAGCGTCTTATTCGGATTGACTATTTCCTAAAGGGATATAAAGGCCTGCACAGCTATGAGGTGGAGTTCTGGGAAAGATCAAAACCAAATAAAAAGGGAATCCCAAGCTGGGATTATTCCGACACCATGACGGAAGTGAGAAAGTACCAATTTAACGGGAAAACGGATTTACCCGCAAGAATTACCCTTAAACGTTGAACAGGAAGTGCATGCAATCGCCGTCTTTAACGATGTACTCTTTACCTTCCACACGTAGCTTACCTACTGCACGGCAAGCTGCCTCTGTTTTGTATGAAACATAATCATCGTAGGCAATTACCTCCGCGCGGATAAAGCCTTTTTCGAAATCTGTGTGAATGGTACCGGCCGCCTGGGGTGCTTTTGTCCCTTCGGTTATCGTCCAGGCCCTGACTTCTTTTACGCCCACCGTGAAATAGGTAATATAATTGAGCAGCTTATACGCTGCACGAATCAGCTTTTCTACCCCGCTCTCCTGCAAACCCATTTCCTCCAAAAACAACTTACGGTCATCAAAACTCTCCAGCTCAGCAATTTCGGCTTCTATGGCAGCAGAAATAATCAATATACCCGCATTTTCATCAGCGATGGCCTGCTTAACCCTTTCCACGTGGGCGTTGCCATTGTTTACGCTTTCAGGATCCACATTGCAAACGTACATCACCGGTTTGTCCGTGAGCAGGTGCATGTCTTTTAGCAGGGCGCGTTTTTCTGCATCCATCTCGAGAGTGCGGCAATTTTTGCCTTGCTCCAGGTGTCCTTTAAACGCCTCAAGTACTTCCAGCATGCGTGCTGCTTCTTTATCGCCTGCCTTGGCCTGCTTTTGAATTTTGGAGATGCCCTTTTCGATTGAATCCAAATCTTTCAGTTGCAACTCGGTATCAATGATTTCTTTGTCGCGAACCGGATCTACACTGCCATCCACATGGATAACATTCGGATCGTCGAAACAACGCAACACATGCAATACCGCGTGGGTATTCCCGTTACTGCCCCGAAACTGGTTGCCCAAACCTTCGCCTTTGCTGGCTCCTTTCACCAAACCGGCAATATCCACAATCTCAATGGTTGTGGGCACCACGTTTTGAGGAGATACCAGGTCTGTGAGCACGGTGAGGCGCTCATCCGGCACGGTGATGGTTCCCACATTGGGTTCTATCGTGCAAAAAGGGAAATTGGCTGCCTGCGCCTTGGCACTGCTCACAGCATTGAAGAGGGTGGATTTACCCACATTGGGCAGTCCTACGATTCCACATTGTAAACTCATTTTTTAAAGTTAGTAGTTATAGGTTGAGGGTCAAGAGTTATGCTATTCCTGATTGGATAGATTGGATTTTGATGTAATGATGATTGCGGCTAAAATTCTTCTTACTTCTTCAACATCTGATAATAAGTCTTCTGTATCTGCAGTTTTCGAGAATTTCAAAAGCTTAAGCCAGTATTCTGTTTCGTTAGCTTCTTTGAATGCCAGTGCCATTTTATATTGAAAGTCTTTCTTGCTTACCCCACCAAGCGCCTCATTAATATTTGCGCCTATGGATGTTCCGGATCTTATCACCTGATTACTCAGTACATATTCTCTTCTGGATACCAATTCACGATTGAGGTCAATAACTTTCAAGGCAAATTGGAATGCTTTTTTCAGTACGATTGAATCTTCTCTGTTTCCCATAATTCATAATTTGTTTTATATAACTTTATATTAATTTTCTTTAAAATAACTTTTGACTTATACCTTCTAACCCTTAACTAGATTAGGTCTCCAATATCCTGAATCACTTTTCTGGCAAGTGCATCGGCGGTGTTTTGTGTATTGCTTTCTGCGTAAATGCGGATAATGGGCTCGGTGTTGGATTTGCGTAAGTGCACCCAGTCTCCGTCAAATTCTATTTTCACGCCATCAATGGTATTAATGGGATGTTTTTTGTACTTCTGTTTCAATGCCTCCAGGACTGCATCAATGTCCATACCTGGTTGTAACTCAGCTTTATTTTTGCTGATCACATAGGAAGGATAAGAAGCCCTGAGTGCAGCGGTTTTTAAACCACTTTTTGACAAATGGGTAAGGAACAAGGCAATGCCTACAAGCGCATCACGGCCATAGTGCAATTCTGGGTATATGATACCACCATTACCCTCTCCGCCAATTACAGCGCCACATTCCTTCATTTTTTGAACCACATTTACCTCACCCACAGCACTGGCATGATATGCCTGACCTGCTTTTTCGGTAATTTCCCTCAATGCACGGGTGCTGCTAAGGTTGCTCACCGTATTGCCGGGTGTGTTCTTCAAAATATAATCGGCAACGGCCACCAACGTATATTCTTCGCCAAACATTTCACCATCCTCACAAACCAGTGCCAGGCGGTCCACATCTGGATCCACCACGATTCCCAGCTGGCATTTCTTGCTTTTTACCAAAGACGAAATTTCACCAAGATGCTCGGGAAGCGGCTCTGGATTGTGCGCAAACCTACCGGTTGGCTCGCAGTTTAATTCAAATATCTCTTCAACCCCAAAGGCTTTCAGCAGGCGTGGAACAGCAATACCGCCAACGCTGTTTATGGCGTCTACCGCTATTTTAAATTTCTTTGCTTTAATGGCTTCAGCATCTACCAGCGGAAGCGCCAGAATCATTTCGATATGGCTATCCAGAAAATCCATGGAGCTTACTTTGCCCAGTTCGTCCACCGGAGCAAAAGCAAAATCGCTGGCTTCGGCCAGACCAAGTATTTCCTTACCATCGTCGTCGCTGATAAATTCGCCTTTGGCATTTAGCAATTTCAATGCATTCCATTGCTTGGGATTGTGGCTGGCGGTAATGATGATTCCGCCGGAAGCCTGAAGCGCGGTAACAGCCACTTCAACCGTGGGGGTTGTGGCTAACCCTAAATCGACAACATCTATTCCCAAACCCGACAATGTGCTGCTAATGAGCGCATGAACCATTGGGCCGCTCAATCGGGCATCCCTGCCAAGAACAACCAGTTTGCCTTCACCCTTGGACAAAATCCAAGAACCATAGGCAGCTGCGAATTTTACAACATCAATGGGGGTTAGGTTTTGCTCCGGGATACCACCAATGGTTCCACGAATACCTGAAATAGACTTAATCAACGTCATAAATGGGGGCGCAAAATTAAGCAATTTAAGGGCTCGCTGCATGGGATACGGAAGATTTTTAGTGGATTAAACCATTACTCCGTTTCTTTCTTTACCTTTATTTGATTATTTAATATATTTTTTCTTTAATTATGTTATTTTTCTTTTATTATCTATTTTTGAACATTATATCATATGTTAACCAAAAGTGGGTATATTATCTTAGGATGCATTTCCGGCAACATTACCCTAACCGGGAAGTTGCAGGAGCAGCTGATGCAAGCAGCCGACACTGCCAACAAACGGTTGAAGAAACGCACACTTTATGCCTTGCAATCCGCCTATGGCAGTGAAATATGTGGTTTATATACCGACATCAGCGATGCCCTCACCGCACTGGTTCATGTTGAGGAAGAATTGATACAGCAAGGCATGGCGCGTTGCCTGCAATGGGGAATCATGCAGGGAAAGGTAAACCTGATTAAAGATGGTGTTAAGTCCGTGCAGCTGGGTGGCAAAGACCTGCAACAATTGAAATCTTCCATACTGGCATTGTCGCCCAGGAAATCGCGGTTTGTTATTTTAACCCAGCACAGGCAGGCTGATTATTATGGACAATTGGGCCTGATGCTTTGGGATGGGATGGTCTCTGACTGGAACATCAAACGCGATTGCGAAGCCCTGGGAGTTTTCCTGCAAGGCAACGAATACAAAGCCGCTGCCGACATGCTAAATATCGCCAAACCGCAAGCCTGGAAAAAATACCAAAGCCTTGGAATGGCCCGCTATTTTGCGATTCGCGAGATCATCCTGTCCGGCCGGCTGGCCATTGAGTCCTAACGTTGTGCCCATTCCTTATTTCCTCATTAGCTTTGCAACATGCAAAAAAGACTGATCGAGTGCGTGCCTAATTTCAGCGAAGGGCGTGATATGCATGTTATAGAACAGATTACCAACGCCATAGAATCGGTAGAAGGGGTGCGCCTTTTAGACGTAGATCCAGGCAAAGCCACCAACCGCACCGTGGTGACTTTTGTGGGCGAGCCCGACGCCGTTATTGAGGGCGCATTTCGTGGCATTCAAAAAGCAGCAGAACTGATTGATATGCGCAAACACCAGGGCGAACATCCACGCATGGGCGCCACCGATGTTTGTCCGCTGATACCCGTTAGCGGCATTTCCATGGAAGAAACCGCTGCATACGCCACAAAGCTGGCAAAACGCGTGGGTGAGGAATTGCATATCCCCACTTACCTGTATGAATATGCCCAGCCAAACCCTACCAGAAACAACCTTAGCGTTATCCGCGCGGGAGAATACGAAGGCTTTTTCGATAAAATAACCTTGCCCGAATGGAAGCCTGATTTTGGCCCGGCAGTATTTCCGGCAAATTCCGGAGCCACCGTTATTGGTGCCCGCGATTTCCTGATTGCTTACAACGTAAACCTAAACACCAAAAGCACCCGCATAGCCAACCGCATCGCCTTTGATATACGTGAAGCGGGCCGTGTGGTGCGGGAGGGAAATCCATATACCGGAAAAATAAAAACCGACGAACATGGCGAACCTGTTCGCATTCCCGGCAAACTGAAATGCGTAAAAGCCATTGGCTGGTATATCGAAGAATACCAAATGGCCCAAATCAGCATCAACCTTACCAATTATAAGGTTACGCCCCTGCACACTGTTTTTGAAGAATGCCGCAAAAGCGCGGATGAACGCGGTGCGCGTGTCACTGGCAGCGAGCTGGTTGGTTTAATTCCGCTGGAACCCTTGTTGCAGGCAGGGAAATTTTTCCTCGAAAAACAAGGCCTGAGCGCAGGTGTAAGTGAGAAAGATTTAATCTGGACCGCGGTGAAAAGCATGGGGCTGGATGAACTGGCGCCTTTTGACCCCCAAAAGAAAATCATAGAATACCAGTTGAGGGATGCTGCCCAAGAAAAGCTCATTCGCATGACGATAAAGGATTTTGCAGATGAAACTGCTTCAGAAAGTCCGGCACCCGGCGGAGGCTCTGTGGCTGCAGCGGTAGGCGCCTTCGGGATTGCGCTCGGCACCATGGTGGCAAACTTATCTGCCGGGAAACGCGGCTGGGAAGCACGCACCGGCGAGTTTAGTCCCTGGGCCGAAAAAGGCCAGCAACTTAAGGACACCATGTTGCAACTGGTAGATGAAGATACCCGCTCTTTTAACAGCATCATGGATGCTTTTGGACTACCAAAAGACAGTGATGAACAAAAAGCAGCCCGCAAACAGGCCATTCAAGCAGCAAGCAAATACGCTACAGAAGTACCTTTCCGCACCTTGCAAAATGCAGCTGAGGCAATCCCTTTGTTAAAAGAAATGGCCGAAAAAGGCAACCCCAACTCATTGAGCGACGCCGGAGTGGGCGCTGCTTGCCTGCTTACCGCGATGCAAGGCGCATGGATGAATGTGCTCATCAATGTGCAAGGCCTGGACGACAAGGAGTGGGCAACACAGATCACAGAGAAAGCCGAAAGTATATTT
>CANKVN010000028.1 GCA_947487055.1 Flavobacteriales bacterium | reverse complement strand
GCCTTAATGATGCGCATGCCACCAATGGTTTCCTCGAATGAAGACAAAATCCTGCCGGCCAACTCCTGATTTCGCACACTTTTGCGGCGAAGGCTTCTGCTAACCAAACCAATCACCAGGGCGGTAATGGGGAGAAACAGAATAATATACAGGGTTAACTGGGGTGAAAGAAAAATCAGGGTAGCCAAAAACAGCATAATGGTGAGCGGCTGCATGTATAGGGCTTCCAGGGACACCATCAGCGCAAATTCAATTTCCTTCATGTCGTTGCTCATGCGGGAAAGGAGATCGCCTTTGCGTTCTTCGTTGAAGTAAGCAACAGGCAAGTCCAGGCAGCGGTTATAAATGTTCATCCGCATGTCGCGAACCGCGAAGTTGCGCAGTTTGGCCATCACGCTCATGGCGGCAAAACGGCTGAAATTTTTAATGATGGTCATGAGCACCAAAGCAAAACACAAAAATGCCAGGGCACGGAGCGGGTCGCCTTTTGCCAGGTCGCCAAACCAGTGGATGAAATTTTCGTATTGGACGGCAAACCAGTTGCCTACATCCAGTCCTTTGGTATCCAGAGCAGGTGCCTGGTCTTTGGGTTTAAACAAAAACTTGAGTACCGGCATGATCATGAGTAAAGTACCCAGGTGCAGCACGATATACAGCAAGTTGAAACCGAAGTTCAAGAAAATAAGGCCTTTGTATGGCCTCGCATAACGGAAAAACTGAAGAATGGCTTTCAACTGAATGCGAAATTACGCAAATTTGTATTGTTCATGAGAAAAACCGCTGTAATTGGGATAATGGTTTTGCTGTTGCTTGCCTGCAACCCAGTGGAAACCGATAAAAACCTGACGGAAAAACCGGCATCTGAAGATAGCCTGTATGTCCGAACCATACTGCAATCCAGGGAGATGAAGGACAATGCTTTTGCCGGCACTGCCACCAGCCCTTTTGCCGGTTTATCCGGCGATTTTAAGGGATTGTCCTACTATCCTGTGGATTTGTCGTGGCGGATAACGTGCACCCTGGAACCAAGCGGTGAAAAAGGGGAGGTAAAAATTCCGGACTCCAAGGGCAACGTGAGGGCTTACAGCAGTGCTGGTAAACTGCAGTTTAGCCGGGCAAAGAAAGCGTACAGCATTCCGGTTTATTATGAGGATTTGAACCAATCCATCATGTTTGTGATGTTTCGGGATTCAACAAATGGAGCGGAAACCTATGGTGGCGGGCGCTACCTTGAATTTAGAAAAATGGATAGCAAAAATATGGTCTTGGATTTTAATCAGGCATACAATCCTTATTGCCATTATAACCACCAGTATGCTTGCCCGCTGGTGCCAAAAACGCATTTTATTCCCTTGTTTGTCCGTGCAGGGGAGCGCAACTACGGGAATTGAGGTGGCCCCTCCGCGGTCGGATTATCTGTTTATTCTGCTTATACGAATCTTGGGTCGGTTTCCATCATGTGTCCGCAGGTTTTGCAGGTACGCAGTTCTTCCGAGCCATAATAATGCTTGAAATGCGGAAGGAAATCGGTTTCGATATTGGTTAATTCGAAGTAGGTCTCGTGCAGTTTGGTGTTGCAATTATCGCAAAACCACAGCAAACCGTCTTTGTAGCCCTTGTTTTCGCGCACACGCTCTATAACCAGCCCAATACCACCCGCCATTCTTCCGGGACTATGCGGAACACCTGCAGGATGCAAATACATGTCACCGGCTTTCATGGGAACTTCCACACATTTGCCATCCACCTGAATTTTAATAAGTGCTTCGCCTTCCAGCTGGTAGAAAAGTTCTTCGGTTTCGTTGTAGTGATAATCTTTTCGGGCATTGGGGCCGCCCACAATCATTACAATATAGTCGGTGCCTTCTGGATACAGGTTTTTATTGCCCACCGGTGGTTTTAGCAGGTGTCGGTTTTCCTCAATCCACTGGTTCAGGTTGAAAGGCATGCGTATGTTCATGGTAATGCAAACTTACCCGATTTATTTGGAAAATTCAGCAATTTTGCGTATATTAAGGTTATGTGCTTTCGCTCATATTGCCTTCTGCGCCCGGGTTACCGCGTTCTGCATGGGTTGTAGCTTTCCGGCAATCAAGCGGTTGGGTTCATACTCGGTTTCCGTGGTGATATTGCCAAAACCGCATGCTGCCAGCAGGGCTTCTGCTTCTGCAGTTTCGTAGAGTGAAAAGCCGAACTCAGTGAAGGGGATGGCTTGCATGAATGGTTTGGGGCGATAGCCAAAAAGCAGCATGCCACCGGGTTTTAGCACCCTTTGAATTTCAGCCAGTTCGCGTTCCGGATTTTCCCAGAAGTATAGCACATTGATGGCAAAACACACATCGAATTGGTTTTCCTGGAAAGGCATTTGGGCGGCTTCACCCAGCAGAAAAGTTGCTTCTGGAATATTCTTGGCCTGTGCCATCTTCAGCATTTCTTCGGAAAAATCGAGGCCGGTATAGGAAATCCCGCTGTTTTCTGCGGCAATGGCTTCAGGCATCAATCCTTCACCGTAGCCAATTTCCAGCATTTGTGTTTGTGGCGAAAGCGGCAGCATCTTCAGCACATGGGCATAGAGGGTTTCATTTAGCGCCTTCATGTAAGCAGCAATGGATTCTGCGCCCTCACCATGTGGCTTTCGAAGCTGTTCGGCTTGTTCTTTTGGGGTAAAGTGCAATGGCATACTGGCTTTATCGAATGTCCAATTTGCAGGTTGAAATCAAAGGCCTATTCCTACCCGTTACTCCCTCACTTTGAGCAATAACGATGTTAGTGTCTTTTTCAGCGCGTCTACATTGTCTTTGGCGGTGGCAGAAACGAAAACAGCAGGCGCATTTTCTTTGGCAATCCAGCTTTTTTCAAACTGTGTGGCGGTGAGGCCTGTTTGCCCAACATAAAAATCATCGGGTGCACCGCGGAATGCATCAATTTTGTTGAAGACAATCAGTTCCGGCTTATTTCCGGCTCCAATGGCCAGCAGTGTTTCTTTCACCGATCGCATTTGCTCTTCGAAATGGGGGCTGCTGATATCAACCACATGTACCAGCAAATCTGCTTCCAGGGCCTCTGCCAGGGTGCTTTTGAAGCTTTCTACCAGCTGCGTGGGCAATTTGCGGATGAACCCTACCGTATCGCTCAGCAGGATGGGAACATTCTTCATGTCGTCTGTTGGGTGCGGAAGCACAATTTTCCTAACGGTGGCATCCAGGGTGGCGAAAAGCTTGTTTTCTACCAATACATCTGCTTTGCTTAGCAGGTTCATGATGGTGCTTTTGCCTACGTTGGTATATCCCACCAATGCTACGCGGTACATGCCTTCCCGGGAGGCACGCTGGGTTTTTGCTGTTTTTTCGATGTGGGTCAGGCGCTCCTTCAGCACACTGATTTTGTTGCGCAATGCCCTTCTGTCTGTTTCAATTTCTGTTTCACCGGGTCCGCGCAATCCAATACCCCCTTTTTGTCTGCTCAAGTGCGTCCACATGCGGGTAAGTCGCGGCAACAGAAATACGCTCTGTGCCAGTTCTACCTGAATTTTGGCCTGTGCAGTCTTGGCGTTTCTGGCAAAAATATCCAGGATAAGGTGGGTGCGGCTCAGCACCTTTACATCCGGCATGGCTTCTTCCAGGTTTCGGATCTGGCTGGGGCTGAGTTCGTCATCGAACACCGCCATATCAATATTGTGCTCTTTCACCCAAAGTGCCAAATCTTCCAATTTTCCTGTTCCCAAATAGGTTTTCGGGTTTGGATACTGCAGTTTTTGGGTAAATCTTTTTAGGGGAATGGCGCCCGCTGTTGCGGTCAATTGGTCAAGTTCATCCAGGTATTCCTGCAATCTTCCTTCCAGTTCAGGGTAATCTACGCCCACCAGTACGGCATATTCTTGTTTTTTTTCAGTACTGGTATAGGTTTCTTTCCTGCTGCCCATGATTTATGGCAAAATTACCCTTTTGGTTTGGCAATGCAGTGCCCGGAGACGAATTTTGAAAGCAAATTGCTTAGAATCATCTGGATATTGATGGTGGGATGGACCTTGCCGGTAATGGGACAACAGTTAACCATGAGTGCGTTGCCTACAGGCCGCAATGGTCAGAGCAATTATCGGGTTGTTGGTGAAAATGCGGGTGGGGTTTATCTCATGAACTACCGGGATGCAGATATGCGCCGAAACTTTACCCTCATAAAGGTTAATCACCAGCTGCAATACCTGCAGGAAAAACCCATAGAATTGGGTAAAAAATCGCGACTTATCAAAATATTTACCCATGACAGCGGTGTGTGCCTCATTTATACCGAAAAAATAAAGCAGGAGTTGTGGGTTAGGTACCGAAATATCGACCTCGATATGGAAAGTGAATACACCGGTAATTTGGGGGTAATCAACAATTCAGAATCCAGCCAATGGGTAACGGCAGAATACAGCAACAACCGCGAGTGGTGCGGAATCTGGGCTGAAGAACAAAGCGAAGAAGGCTTGCAGCGCATCGGGGTTATGCAGTTTCATCTTCCAACCCGCAGGATTAACAGGCATACCCATTACATTCCGTTTACAGCAAAATCGGTGAGCATAGATGAAACATCGATGGGAAACAATGGGGCATTTGCCTGTGCAATTTTGTTTGAAGATGATAATCAGCGGAGCAGCAAACCCGCATCCAGACAATATTTCATAGCCCATGGCGATTCTGCCGGAACCAAACCATTGTTGCCGGTGAACGCCGGTGCTTTTTTTGTTGGTGGTTCAGAACTGGTAAGGGATGAATTCAGGCAGCGATTCCTGTTTAGCGGATTTTATGATCAGGAGCGTGATGCGCAGGTAACGGGTTATTTCACCTTGCCCGTGTATGATTCCGCCAGCAGCTACCAAAGCGGTGCTGCACTGCTGAAAGAGCCCTTGCCACCGGCATTGGTGGTTGAGCTTATTGGTGCAGGCTTGCAGGAAAAGGGAAGGTTGCCCGATAACCTGTTTATCCGCAAAATAGTGCCCCGTGACGATGGTGGTCAGCTTTTGGTGGCCGAGGAATTTTATGTTACCCAGCAGCTGGAAACCTTCTACATCAATGGGGTTCCGCAAACCAGCAGCAAAAATGTTTACCATTACGACGATGCAGTATTGATTGCCGTTTCGCCTCAGGGTGCACCCGAGTGGTTTAAGGTGGTGAGAAAACGACAGAGCGGTTATTCGGGAACATCTTATTACAACGGAATCGCAACGTATGTGTGTGACAGCACTGTTCAGCTTATGTATAACGACAATGCAACACAAAATAACCGGGTTACGCACTTGCAGATTGATAGAAAGGGTGCAATTTTGCAGCATGTATTGTTCAACAGCGATGAGGTGTATACGGGTTTTATACCCCAGGAGGGCAAACAAACAGGCTACAACCGTTTTATTGTTCCACTCATCATGGAAAAGCAAACCATGTTGTTGAAAGTAACCAAAAAAGAATAAAGGGGTGTTAAAGTATTTTCAGCATATCGGTCCTTCTGCCGCCTTTGCCTTGTTTATTGGGGCCTTGTTGTTGCGCATTCCGGCATTTTATTTCCATACTGCAGACCTCGAACCCGTTCGGGATGTGGTGTTTGAATCCCTCTTCAATGCGATTCGGCAGAGCCATGTATTGTCATTAACACTGGGCTTTGTGGTGGTGTTTTTGCAGGCCATAATTTTCAACCGCCTCTGCAACCGCCACGATGTGTTGTACACACCAACGTTTATGCCGGCATGGCTGTTTGTGCTGGCCAATAGCATTTTTCCTGAAAATCTGCACCTGAATCCGCTGATGTTTTCCAATTTTTTTGTGATTGGTGCGTTTGCGTTTTTATTTCAGTTGCACCAAACCCAAAACAGCCCCACCATGTTGTTTTATGCAGCTGCACTGCTCAGCATAGGTTCATTGTTCGTGACGGAATACCTGGGAGCCCCTTTGGTGTTGCTGGTGGCAACCATCATCTTCAAAAACGTTGGTTTGCGGGATTTGCTGGCCATCATCACAGGAACCCTTATTCCCTTGGGAATGATATGGTCGTTTCATTATTTGTCCAATCAGCACTTTGATTTTCCAGTGCCTAGGTATTCTCTGAAGATCACCCTGGATAGCGGAATATTGCGTTATCTGTCTTTGTCTTTCATTTTTTTACTGGCATTTTCCGGTTTGTTGAAATCCAGCATTCACTATTTCAAAAACAACATTAAAACACGCCGCATCAACCTTATTTCAATAGCATTTTTTGTGTTTGCAGTATTCATTGCCTTGATTCGCTACGATCATTTACGGCTCTATTTTACCATTGCCGACGCGGGACTTGCTTTGTTTGCCGGTTATTTTCTGCTGGGTGAAAAAGGCAGAATCCTTAAGGGGTTGCTGCACAGCTTGCTGCTGCTGCTGATTGTGGTTTCGCTTTATGGCGAAGCCATCAGGGCTTGGTTATAATCCTATTTTTGGCCGTTGATACCAATGCTTAAGGAGATGATGTTGCTGTAGAGCCCGGCTCCGGAAGCGCCAAAGCCCGCCAGGGCATAATCCAGTTTTAACCTGTCAATTACTACGCCAATCCCGGTGGTGGGTTGCATGGTGAGTCCGTAAGTGCCATTTTGCCGTGTTTCTCGCTGGAAGTTGCAAACCCCTGCGCGCACCATCAATCGGAATTTCTTGGCATCTTCCCGGATACCCGCTTCAATCCCCAGCCTTGGATCCATGCTGATGAGGCCGGTTCTGATGAGGGTATTTCGTTTTCCGTCAGTGGTGATGTCCAGGTTGGCTTCTCCAAGCATTTCAAATTTGTTGCGGCTAAACCGATAAAAACCTCCGGTGTTGAATCGTGGCAAAGCCAGTTCCAGGCTGCTTTTTGGTATGGTATTCCCGGTTAGGTACAAAATGTCTTTTTGGTTGTTGCTGAAGGTGAAGTTCCAGCTGTTGAATGTGGTTGTAATATCCCTGGCATTTACCGCAAATCCCCATTTCCCATGGTAATCCTGGATTTTGAAACCTGCATCAATACCAAACCCCCAGGCGGTTGCAAAATCGCCTACCTTGCGGTGGATGAGCTTAACATTACCTCCCCAGCTAACCAGCATATTGCTGTTGCGAACCGGCCGCGTTTGCTGCGCATAGGTTCCCATAAACGCATAATCGGCGGCAGAGAAAGTGGTAACCCTGTCATAATTGATTTCTCCATTGCGTATTAAATCCAGGGTGTTTAGGATGCCATCCACGCCAAAACGCAGCATGGATAAGCCAAAGGCTTTGTTTTTCCCGGCCTTAATTCCCAAACTGAAATAATCGAAATTGGCAATATTCTGAAAATAGAAATTATGCATAAAGCCCACCTGAATTTTATCAGATTGCTCCGCCAGTCCTGCAGGATTCCAATAGGTGCTGTATACATCATTGGTAGAAGCAGTGCCAGTTTTGCCCATACCAAATTGCCTGCCTCCGGTGCCAATGTTCATGAATTCATTCACATATTTTCGTGCACTTTGCGCCTGTGCAAAGCCTACTGCTGCCAAAGCCAAATACAATAAAAATCCTTTCATGGCATTTCCGCTATTAATCGAGGAATATTCACAAAAATAAGGTTTTCTATGTCGTCCAGAACTGATTGTACCCCGATTGATTGATTTTCTGACCATTCAGGGCTCACCCCAACATAAAAATAGATGCGGCTAAGGGAATAGGCAAAGGCCGGATTGTGCACGTACTGCATCAAGTAGCGCAGTTCGCAGAAACGGTTCAGCCGTGTTATGAAATCCTCTGTATCACCAATTTGGGAGGCGCTTAGGTAGGTGTGGATGACGGGTGGTTGGGTTTGTTGTAAATCGCTGTAAAACTGGGAAATAAGCACAGGTACCTGCCTTATAAGTACACGGTCAATCATCATTTCCGAGATGATGTGTGCAGCAAACCAGTAGCGGGGGATTTGGTGCTTTTCAAAAATTGGCTTGATGATTTGTCCCACTTCGGCCGACATGGCCTTAAAAAATTCAGAACCATGGAAATGCTTGTCACGCTGGAAATGTTTTAGGGCTCCCTGGTGCAAAAGTGCTGATTCAGGGTGGTCGATAAGCTGGTAATTATCGGGTTTTAGCCTTTGGCCTTTAAGGAAATTCCTCACCAGATCAGGCATCAGTAAGCCCAGGTTATGGTGCTCTTTTCCCGGCAGATGATCAAAGTAATAGTGAGCGAAATAGTTCAATCGACTGCAAAGGTAATCTGCTTGAAGCAAAACCATTCGGCTGTTTATTTGTTTAATTTAAACACTTTTCTGTATGCGTTTTCCTGTCATTATATTGTTGCTGCTGCCTGTTTTGGGCTGTGGTTCGGGAAAAACACCTGCCAAACCCATCACCATGAAAGAAGATCAAAGCCATTTGCCCATGCCCGCCGATGATGCAGGCTGGAAACAGCGCCTCACTGAGGAAGAATACAGGGTTTTGCGTTTAAAAGGCACCGAGCGCCCCTTTACCAGCGAGTTTGAACAATTTTGGGACAGTGGAACCTACGTTTGCAAAGGTTGCGGAAGCGAATTGTTCAGCAGCGAAACCAAGTTTGATGCGGGTTGCGGCTGGCCCAGTTTTTATCAGGCGATGGATAAAAGCAAGGTGAAAGAAATAACAGACAACAGCCACAACATGATTCGCACGGAAGTGGTGTGTGCAAAGTGTGGCGGACATTTGGGGCATGTTTTCAATGATGGCTACGGACAGCCTACCGGCCTGCGCTATTGTATCAATGGCGTTAGTTTGGGCTTCAAGAAGAAGCAATAACGCAATTATTTATTTTATTCGCACCTAATAAATGGTGTAAATTCACGTTTTATTACCGATGCGCTTTTGGGTTGTCCTTTCCGTATTCTTTGTCCTGTCCTGGCAGTCACTGTTTGGGCAATGCAAAAAGGCTACCGTAACCATTGCGGGGGGCACGGCTACCGGAGAACTCTGCAAACAGAAAATAAAGGCATCCTATGGTGGCAGTTACATTCAGGAGTACCGAAAAGGCCTGTGGATTTTCACCAACGAAGATGGCAAGCTGTATAAAAAAGGAAGTTTTACTGCAGATAACGGGGTCACCTACCGTGAAGGGGAATGGCACTGGTACAACGAAGAGGGAAGGTTGTTTGTTACCATCACGTACCGCAGGGATAAACCGGTGAGCATCGTGGCTGCAGATAGCGGCATTGCAGGCTTTGGACAGGACTCCATGGTGGTATTCGCCCCGGATAGCGCCCATATTGATATTCGGATTACAGAAAACAAGAAAGTGTTTTTTTACAGGGATGTCAAACTGGGGTTTGAACAGGAAATAAAATATGCACAGCATGGTTCTGAACCCTTGAAACCACGTCCTGTGGCCGGGATTATTGGCACCAATCAGGAAGGTTTGGGAAATGCAGCAAACAACAACAGCGGGGGCATTGCCAAACCCAACGAAATCTGGAAAGATGGGAAAATCCTGGCCTTGTTCCCTGGCCTAAAATCCTGGGTAGCGCAGCCTGTTCCCAATGCCGCAGATCCCCTGAATCTGGTGGTGAATCCGCAGTTTAACCTCGAGAAAAAAGACGAAAGCAGCGGTCAATTCTACTTTTATTCGGGCATGGCTAATGGCTGGGGCATTGCCAATGAATCTCCTGATTATTTCAGGGAGTTTGGGGAACAGTTTTTGGGCTTCAGGGCTGCAGGTTCCAATTACGAAGTGATTCGCGGTACGCTGAAAAAACCCTTGGAAGCGGGGAAGCAGTACTGTTTTGGTTTTCAGGTGAAGTTGCGTGCAGTCAACAACTACGCGGTAAACCTGATAGGTGCATATTTCTACCCAAGGCAAATTGGGGTTCCCACGCGGTCATATCTGGCTGGTAATGGCAATATGGTTCGCTCAGATTACAACACGCCGGTTGCATTGCGCGATTCCTGGATGACCATTCAAGGCTCTTTTACCGCCCGTGGCGATGAGCGTTTTGTTTACATTGGCCAGTTTGGTAGCCGCGACAGTACCAGGTTTTGGCCATTGGATTCCATTTTCAACGGAGCTACCAACGGCGAAATATATTATTATTTCCGCAATCCTGTTTTATTGGAAAAGACTGCGGGCAACAATTGCCCATGCAATACCGGTGAATGTGTTCAGGATTCACTTTTTACAGAAAATGAAGCACAGGCCGAGGTGGTTTTTGTGCTTCGCGATGTACAGTTCAATACCGGCAGCGCCAAACTGCTGGAAACCGCATTTGGAGCATTGGACAGCCTTGCAGAACAATTGCTGGAGAACAGGAATATGCGGCTGGAAATAGTGGGACACACGGATAATCAGGGAACCCCTGCTTCCAATATCAAACTATCGGAAAAGCGTGCCAAAGCAGTGTTGGATTACCTTATCCAGAAAGGAGTTCCGGTGGTTGCGATGTCTTTCAAAGGCAAAGGCGATACTGAGCCGATAGAAGACAACGAAACGGAAGAGGGGAGAATGCTGAACCGAAGGGTGGAATTCAGGCTTAAACGCTAGGTGTTTCAATCACCCCATCCCGCACGCGCACCATTCGTTTGGCATGACGGGCAATATCTTCTTCGTGGGTTACCAGAATGATGGTGTTTCCCTTTTGGTGAATTTCATCAAAAAGGGCCATGATTTCTTTGCTTGTTTTGGTGTCCAGGTTACCTGTGGGTTCGTCTGCCAGCAAAATGCTGGGATTGTTAATCAATGCTCGGGCCACCGCAACCCGTTGTCTTTGTCCACCGCTGAGTTCATTGGGTTTGTGGTTCATGCGGTCTCCCAAACCCACATCCTGAAGTGCGATAGTAGCCCGTTCTATCCTTTCCTTTTTGCCAATACCTGCATATACCAGGGGAAGTGCCACGTTGTCCAGAGCGGTAAGCCTGGCCAGCAGATTGAATGTTTGAAACACGAAACCAATTTCCACGTTTCTAATCGTGCTGAGCTCATTGTCGCTCATGCGGCTCACCTCTTTATCGTTGAGGTTGTAGGTGCCGGCAGTGGGCGTATCCAGGCAACCGATGATGTTCATCAGGGTGCTTTTTCCGGAGCCGCTGGGGCCCATCAGTGCCACATATTCGCCTTTGATAATATCCAGGTTGATGTCCCGCAAGGCATAAACTACCTGGTCTCCCAATTCGTAACGTTTCTGAATACCTTGGAGGGCTATCAATGGCAGGTTGCTCATTCTGTTTGTCCGATTACTTTTGGTACACGGAAGAAGTCGCTGTCTTTCTTGGGCGCATTTTTCATGGCCTCATCGTGGGTTATGTTTTGCTGTACCTCATCTTCCCGCAGCAGATTCCGGGTTTCAGACATGTAAATAAGGGGCTCAACACCATCGGTATTTACCTCATTGAGTTTTTCGCACATGTCCAGGATTTTTTCCAAATCCTGCTTCATGGCTTCTGCAGCTGCGCCTTCAAACTTCAAACGTGACAGGGCAGCCAGTTCTTGTACCTTTTCGGGTGTGATTTTCATGCGTACACCTTTCTTTTTTTCAAATTATGCTCAATAACCTCGAATACCTGATGTTCCAGTGCTGTTGCGTCTTCTGCATGCATCCCTTTGGTGTCAATAGGTTTATGCATTATCATCCGCATGGGGCCCGGAACAGCAATCCATTTGTGAATGTCCATTCTAACGCTGTTGTCTGGCAAAGTTACGGGAATTATTACGGCTTCTTGCTGTATGGCAAGCCTGAAAGCACCGGGTTTGAATTTGTGTAACCTTGGGGTATCGGAAGGAATTTTACCTTCGGGGAATATGATCATGTGGGCCCCGCTGTTCATTTTTTCGGCAGCCTGGTGAAATGCAGCATGGGCACTCCTCAGGTTTTCGCGTTTAACCGGAACATCCAGTGTTTTAAACCATTTGCGGAACAGTGGCACATGGCTTAATTCCATTTTCGCCATGAAGAAATTGTAGCCCGGCAGGTATGTTCCGCAGGTAAGAATATCCAGGTAGCTGCTGTGGTTTGCGCAATAAATAATTTTGCGGTTTTTGGGGATGTGGCCCTCTCTTTTAATGACAGGAATCAGTCCGGAAGGCAAACAGGTGAGGAAACCCCATATGCGCCGCAAAAAATGTGCTGCAGGATAGGTTTTCTTAAAACTCAGAAAAACATAAAACAGGGGCCAGAAGAGGATAAACAGGCTGGCAAACCAAAGGGCGGCCCAGCCCAACCAAAGTTTCCCAAAGAATTGTTTCATCTATTTGCGTGAACCCCTTACAAAAACCAACAAAGCAATAACCACCCCGGTGCTCAGGCACATTTGTATTTGTGAAGTCGCCATGGAAATGGGGTCAAGCTGTTTACTGATATAAGCCTTGGCTTCCTCAATTTTAGCAGGTTGTTCGGCCACGGGAAATTCTTTTACAATCCTGGCGGTTTGGTGCTTCATGGCAATGGATATATAAGACTGCACTTTGGCTTTCTCGTTTTTAAGCACATGCTGCAAGCCGGCCACGGTGCACATGGCAACCAGCAAAGCGGTAAGCAAACTGCCAAAAAGGGCCCTGCCGAAATTAATTGGGGCATCGGTTTGGTTCATCATGCTTTTCAGGAAGCGCCAGACAGCCATCCCGGTAAATACAACGTTGCCAAGCAATGGCAGCACTGCACCGATGGAAGCGGTTAAGAACATGCTTTTATACCAATAAATCAGGTGCAGCGCAGTGGCTGCTGAACCATAGGTGAATCCGTAGAGGGCAATTTTCTTGAACATGTTTACAAAGATGCGAAAATATAAGGACAGGGCACCAATTTTTGGCACCTAATTGTTTAGCAAACAGGTCTGTTGTTATTCGCTGTCCTGCCCGTCTTCCGAATCCCTTTTCAGGTATTCGTCAAAGTCGTATTCGGGAAGCAGGTTGGTTTTAACGTGTCCTATTGTTTCGTGCAAGGCATCGCCAAATTTGTGAAAATCCTCCTTGTATAGGTGAATTTTGGTTTTGATGAAGTTGCCATCGTCAAATTTGCTCCGTTTGCTTTCGGTAATGGTGATGTAATAGTCATTGTTCCTGGTGGCTTTTACATCAAAAAAATAGGTGCGTTTTCCTGCTCTGATACGCTTTGAAAAAATTTCTTCTTGTCCGTTCTGGTAGTCTTCTCCCATATAATGTATATCTCCTTATTTTCAAGTACTTACGACAAATGTATAGGAAGCGAACCAAGAATTCAAAATTATTTTTATCGTTGAAAATAATCTTACAGGAATTCCACAAAAAGCAATGGAAGATTCTAATTCTCTGTGGATTGCAAGCGGTGCAGTTGCAAAAAAGCTTCGTTTTCCTTGAGCAAGGTGTTGTAGGAGCCCTGGGCCACAATTTGGCCATCTTCCAGCAGTACAATTTGGTCTGCAAGCTGCAATGAGGCAAGCCTGTGGCTGATGATAATCGCGGTTTTGCCTTGCAAGGCGTTTACGAATGATTGAATGATGGAAGCTTCTGTTGCAGCATCCACAGCACTGAGGCAGTCGTCAAAAATATAAATTGCCGCATCCCTAATCAGGGCCCTGGCAATGGAAACCCTTTGTTTTTGCCCCCCGGAAAGCAATACGCCGCGCTCGCCAAGCATGGTTTGCAGCCCCAGTGGCAGGGAATTGATTTCCCGGCCGAGGCCTGCTTTTCTTGCTGCCTCCTCAATGCGTTCGCTGTCTGCAGTTTCTTCGGCCAATCCAAAAGCAATGTTGTTGGCAAGGGTATCGCTAAACAAAAACACATCCTGGGGAACATAGGCGATGGATTGATAGAAGGATTTTTTGGCAAAATTTTCAATAGATTCGCCATCAATAAGCAGCTGTCCTTGATCAGGCAGGTACTGCGCTGTAAGCAATTGTGCAAGGGTGCTTTTGCCGCTTCCGGTTTTGCCGGTAATGCCAATGATGCTTCCTTTTGGGATGGTGAGCTCCAGTTGACTTAGGGATGGTTTGTTGGAGCCCGGATAGGTGAACCCCACGGATTTAAATTGGATGCTTTCCTGAAAGTCAAACGGGTTTCCTTTTTCCAGATCTTCATCAACGGGCTCATGCAGGAATTCATTGATGCGTTTTTGGCTGGCTGCAGCCTTTTGCACCAAAGCGGTGGTCCATCCCAGACTGGCTACAGGCCATATTAGCATGTTGAGGTACAGGATAAACTCAACAATATTTCCCGGGCTAAAACGTCCTTCTGCAGCATATACTCCACCGAGGTAAAGCACCAGCAGCGTACTGATTCCGACCAGCAAAATCATCAACGGAAAAAACAGGCTGTTTACCAATGCCAGCTTTAGGTTTAAACGTTTATATTCTGCTGTTTTTTCGGAAAAGTCCTGGTGAAAAAATTGTTCTGCTCCGAATGATTTGATAACCCTAATTCCGGCAAAGGTTTCCTGGGCCGCTGTGGTTAAGGTGCTCAGCTGCTGCTGTATATCCGCATTTCTGCGGTTGATGATTTTGCTGACGCGGTAAATGCTGTAGCTTAAAAGTGGCAATGGGAGCAACACCAGTAAGGTTAGCTGCGTATTGACCAGTATCATTTGCGTGATGATGGTGATGAACGTAAACAGGATATTGGCAAAATACATCACCGCCGGCCCCACATACATGCGCACATTGCTCACGTCTTCGCCAATACGGGCCATCATGTCGCCGGTAAAATGTGAACGGTAAAAGGGCAACCCCAGTTGCTGGTAGTGCTGGTAAATGTCGTTCTTCAAATCATACTCAACTTCACGGCTTACCACCACAATGCTTTGGCGCATCAGGAACATGAACAGCCCTTTTAGTGCCGCCACGAGCAACAGCAGCAGCACAAAGCCCAAAGCCGCCATGAGTGCCGGTTTGACCAGAAAATCGCCCCCGATGCCAACCGCTGTATTGCTGTGATAGCTGGCTTCATTGATGCCTTCACGCACAAAAACGGCAACGTATACGCCTACCGCATTGCTAAGCAGAACGCATACAATGCCAAACAACATTTTAGCAGCGTATCGTTTGAAGTAAATATTAAGGGAAAGCAGTTCCTTCATTGCCAATTGCAAAGGTAGGAAGATTGCTTTGCTGCCGCAGATATAAACAACGTTAAAAATTGTTTAATCCCAAAAGTACTCAGTTTTTGATTAGTTTTTCTACAGCTATCAATTTGCCATTTTGCTGCACAAGCACCAGGTAGCAGCCCGGAATCAGTGTTTCAACGCGCACATCAGCGGTTTTGATGCCGGCTAGCGGGGTTTCTTCAAAGATGGTTCTGCCTGTGATGTCCGCAACAATGATGCGCGTTCCTTCTGTGGCAGCCCATGGCAACGCAAGGGTTACGGAAGTGCTGGCCGGGTTCGGATTCATGGCAACATGCTGCTTGGGTAAGTGCTTCAGCCTGTTGGTGTGCATAACGGTAGCAAATGCGCCGGCTCCAAGGTTATACCAGCTTCCGGATGCGGTTGTTTCCAACCGGGTAGCCCGCACAGCGTAAGTGTTTTTGCCATTGAAATAATTGGTGCTATCGGTGTAAAAAGTATCCTTGATGATAAAATTCTTGTTTACGCGATAATAGCTGTTATCGGTAGAGTCGAAGCGGTAAACAATATAGCCGTCATGGCTGCCGGAAGCCTTGTTCCAGTTAAGTTTAACGCGGTTGCTTTGGCTGATGGCCGTGACCTTGTTAACCGGGGCTACATGCCTCATTTTCAAGGTAGGGTCTCCCATCAGGGCAATGTGCACATTGTTTTCGCTCATGTTAAAGCCACCGTTGAAATACTCATTCACATTGTTCATGGTTAATTTGGCACCGAAACCCACATTCATTCCCAGGCCCATGTGGTGAAAATACCATTTGGGTAAACCGCCCCAGGCGCAGACAAGGGCGCTGTTGCACAAGGGAGCCCGCAGGAAATTGTTTTGCTGATCCCAGTCACCAAAATAAGAACCTGCCAGCATGGTGTAAATATTTCTCATGGAATCGGCTACAAAACTGGAAGTAGTGCCAATGCCACCGCAGGATGTGTTGGATCCGCCACCGCAGCCATAGCTCCAGAGGTATGCACCTGTTTTTTGGGAAGTGATATAATCCCTGTTATCAAAAATACTGTCGTTTCGCAGCATGGCGCTAAAGTTCTGATAACCGGTACTGGAGAGGTTTAGGGTGCCAAAATTGTCATCAATCAAAGCGCGTTCTACGGTAACGAGGCGGTTGTTTCTCCAAAGCATGTTTCTTTGGAGGTATTTGCGAACCAGCAAGGTGTCGTTTTTGCTGAAACCGGGCATGTTGTAAAGGTCAATACGACCCACTTCCAGGTCAAGCATGTCCGGAAATTTTGTCTGATCAAATTTGCCATCTCCGGGATTGTTGTAGTTGCGGCTTTGCGATGCCGCAGTATTGGTAACGCTGGCATCTGTCCAAATGCCATCCATGTCGCCGTAGTAGCCGTCAGCAGGCCATGCTCCGGCATGGTCAGGATGGCCATCGGGCGGATAAACGGAACCTGTTGCTGCAAGAAAATTGCCGCTGTAGGGAACGGGAACACGACCCAGTATCATCAGGGATTTCACTTGATTTTTTCTGCGGCCGTATTCGGCCACAATTCTTTTTCGCACGTTTTCCGGGGTTTCTGTTCTTCCGGCATAAAGCGTTGAAACCTGCCATCCTTCTTGTTTAAGCTGGTTTTCCATGGTTGAGATTTCTTTGCTGAGGGGGATTTGGTAGTTGCTGTCTATCAGCAAAATAATTCCTCCCATAGCGGGTTGTTCGGCAACGGTGTTTCCTGCATAAATATATCCCAGTGCAGAGGTATTGGCACCGCTGGTTTTCACAATCAGGTACTCGAATTTGTCGCCTTTTTTTACGGATACATCGGTCCAGGTATTTCCACTTCCTGTAACGCTGGTAACGGCATTTCCCCAGTCAGGATTGCCAAGGGTTTTTCGGTAAATAATCCAGGTGCCCGCCCAGGTTTCTGCCGGCCAGGTGAGGCTAACAGTACCGTTGGTGTTGGCTGTGGCGTTTATGCGCACAACCTGCGATTTTCCTGTTTGTGCAAAACCGGCTTGGCTTAGGATTATACAAAATGCGAGTAGTATTAATTTATTCATTTAGTAAATATACACAAATTAACAAAATAGTATTGGTAATTCAAACCTACTGTGATTGAGGTTGTTCCTTATCTGCATGGAGTTTACAGGAGAGCAAACGGGTGTGTTGATGGCCCGGCATCAGCAGTGGTTTAAGTACCGCGGCTGGACCTGTTTTCCGTTCCAGGAAACCTGTGCAAAGCACTATTGGCAAGGCAAAAGCGGATTGTTGAATGCACCTACCGGCAGCGGTAAAACCTATGCACTGGCTTTGCCGGCCATGCTGGAGCACCAATTGATTCATGCCGGCAAGCGCGGCTTGTATTTGTTGTGGATTACACCGTTAAAAGCGCTTAGTACAGACATACGCAATGCCATACAATCGGCTGCAGACGAGTTGGATACGGGCTGGGTGGTTGGATTGCGCAATGGCGATACCCAGACTTCCGAGCGGCTAAAACAGCGGCAAACAGAGCCACAATGCCTGGTAACCACCCCGGAAAGCCTGCATTTGATGCTTGCATCCAAAGGATATTCTCATTTTTTCAGAAACCTGGGTGCAGTGGTGGTGGATGAATGGCATGAATTGCTGGGTAGCAAACGCGGTGTGCAGGTAGAGCTGGCCCTGAGCCGCCTGAAATCCCTGCGGCCGGAATTGAAGGTTTGGGGTATCAGCGCCACCATTGGCAACCTAGAGGAGGCCGCCGATGTGCTGATTACTGCTCCGCAAAAGCCAGTTATGGTGCAAAGCAGCATTCCCAAAATTCCGCAAGTCAATACCGTTTTCCCGGATACACTGCAAACCCTCCCTTGGGCAGGTCATCTGGGTATTTCCATGGTGGATAAGGTTATGCCGGTGATTGAACAATCCAGTACCTGCCTGATTTTTACCAATACCCGCAGCCAAAGTGAAATATGGTACCAACGGTTGCTGGAGGTGAATCCTGCGCTTGCCGGGCGCATGGCCATACACCACGGCAGTTTAACCAGGGAAGTTCGGGACTGGGTGGAAGAGAACCTTCATCAAGGGGCGCTCAAGGCGGTGGTTTGTACCAGCAGCCTGGATCTGGGCGTCGATTTCAGGCCGGTGGATACGGTAATTCAAATTGGCAGTCCAAAGGGTGTTGCGCGCTTTGTGCAACGTGCCGGAAGAAGTGGTCACCGGCCCGGCGAAACCAGCAAAATATGGTTTGTACCCACACATAGCCTGGAATTGCTGGAGGCGGCCGCCCTGAAAACAGCCATAGCAGATGGTGTTGTAGAGCAGCGTATTCCCGTTGTAAGGGCTGTGGATGTGTTGATTCAGTACCTCATCACGCTGGCTGTTTCGGATGGTTTTGAACCGGAAACCCTGTTTAAGGAAGTTTCCCAAACCCATGCTTTCAATTCCCTTACCCGCGAGGAATGGGCCTGGTTACTTTCTTTTATCACCACAGGGGGCGCGGGTTTGCAGCAGTACGATGATTTTCAGAAGGTGGTGGTTGAGCAGGGGCTTTACAAAGTCACCCGAAGGCGCATAGCCATGCAGCACCGCATGAGTATTGGAACCATTGCCGGAGACCACAGCCTGCTGGTGAAAATACTGGGTGGGCCTAAACTGGGCAGTATTGAAGATTATTTTATCAGCAAGCTTAAGGAAGGCGATGTGTTTGTGTTTGCCGGCAGGATGCTGGAATTTATTAAAATTGATGGCAACACCGCTCTGGTTCGAAAAAGTAAAAAGCAGAAGGGCATTGTTCCCAGCTGGCAGGGTGGCCGTATGAGCCTCACCAGCGAACTGAGTGAGGGTTTGAGGAAAAAGATTCAATCCCATAAAAATCCAACCGATGCAGAGGTGGTTGCACTAAAGCCACTTTTCGACCTTCAGCTGGAACGCAGCGGTATTCCTGAAGCGGATGAACTGCTCATGGAATATACCATTTCAGAGGAAGGCTACCATTTTTTTGTATTTCCGTTTGAAGGGCGCATGGTCAATGAAGGGATGGCCATATTGCTGGCCTATCGCCTTAGCCGAATCAAGCCCATTTCGTTTAGTATAGCCATGAATGATTACGGATTTGAGCTGCTTAGTCCTGAACCTATTCCTGTGGAAGAAGCCATCCGGTCCGGCATTTTCACCACCGACAATTTGATTTCAGACTTGTTTGCCAGCACCAACTATACCGAAATGACCCGCAGGCGATTCAGCGATATTGCCAGAATTAGCGGTCTGGTTTTCAAAGGCACTGCAGACAAGCCGGTAAAGGGAAGGCACTTGCAAGCCAATGCCAGGTTGTTTTTTGAGGTTTTTAAGGAATATGATCCTGGTAACTTATTGCTCAGGCAGGCAGAAGAAGAAGTGCTTTACTATCAGCTTGAGGAACACCGGCTGCGTGCAGCCCTGAACAAGATTTCCAGCCAAATCCCACGCATTTGCTACCCGCAAAAACCTACCCCGTTTTCCTTTCCCATTATGGTGGATCGCCTTCGGGAGCAATTGAGCAACGAATCCATAGAGGCACGCGTGGAGCGTATGCTTCGAAAAGCACTGGAATAATACTTTGTTTAACTTTATTGAAGGTTTTTTTTCCATAATCTTTTTGATTTTTGGCTGGAAAACATCAAATTGCAGGACTATACATGAAACTTCCTGCTTTTATAACCTTGTTTTGTTGCAGTTCCTTGCTGTTCGCACAAACGGATACCCTTTCATTGCCTAAAGATTCGGCGGAAGCAGAAGATTATTCTGCCTACGAAAACCTGGTTCCGATGGAAGTAGCTGCTTCGCCTTGGGCAAGCACAAAAATATTTGATTTGTCGCCCCAGAAGCTCATCTCCATTGGGTATGATGTTCAGGGTCCCTACGATATTGGTATGCGTGTGATGCCGGGAGTATTGAGAAAGCAAAGTGATACAACGGGCACCTTCTCCTCCGGCGGCAGTCAGGGTACGAGGCTGGCATTTAATATTCCGGTTATTTCCAAAAACCGCCTCACCTGGACCATTGCAGGGAATTACCTGGCAAACAACTATCGGGGACAAGCTATTGCCTCTACGGCAGTTGTACGAAACACCGATGTGCTCACAGGCGCATTGAGCCGGGGTTTGAAAAGCGCAGGATTAGCCACCACGGTATTTGTTCCGTTCGATGCCAAACGATTTGTGCTGGTTCAGGCTCAGGGCGATGTGAACGGGAGCTTCGGCTTGTCCGAACTCGGGGATTATGCTTCGCTGGTAAAGGTTTCCGGCGCTGTTATTTATGGAAAAAGACCCCATGACCGCTTGCAGTGGGGGCTGGGTATTTCACGCACTTACCGTGTAGGAGAAGCCAACTATGTTCCGGTGTTGTTTTATAATTACACATATCCAAACCGTAAGTGGGGGATAGAGGCGCTGTTCCCCGCCAGGGCTGCTGTTCGCAGAACCTTCAATTCCAGAAATTTGCTTTTGTTTGGTTATGAACTGGAAGGTCAGAGTTATGCTATCAAATCGCCTTTGCTGATGAGCGAATACGGTATTCACCATGCCGAATTGCGCAGGGGCGAGGCCCGCATTCGGTTTACGTACGAAAAATCCCTGTCCGGATTTATTTGGATGAGCCTGCAGGCCGGATACCGCGTGAATACAGCCTTCAACCTGGACAATGGTGATTTTTTTCGCGGTCCGCTCGGAAAACAACCGTATCTGATGGAAAACAAGGCCGGCAATGCCCCATACCTGATGTTGTCTATCAACCTGGTTAGCCCATAATTAAAAAGCTTTAAACAAATGAATATGAAAAAACTCCTATACCTGTTTGCCGGCATGCTGATGCTCAGTTCCTGCGGCAAGTCTGTGAAAGACAACCTAACCCTCGATATCACTTTCCGCTCCGACGGGCCGTTTTTTGAATCATCGCCGGAATCCTTGCAGCACGAACTCAAGGACGAACTGCAGGCGTTTTATAAGAAACACAATGCCACAGAGGCAAACATCGAATCGGTAAAACTGATCTCAGCCGGATTTACCACTGCGGATTCAGCCGGTTTTAATGGTTTTTCAAGCCTTGCTTTGAATATGCTGGCTGGTGGCGACAGCAAAGCCAAGGAAATTGCGGTTCAAAACCCATTGGCGAAAGGCAATAGCTTTCAAGCCCAGGCAGCCGGAGATGCGGATTTAATGGAGCATTTCAAAAGCAAAGAGCGGTTTTTGGTTTGCGATTTAACCCCCAAAACAGACAGGGAGGCTCCTTTCGAGATGAAGGCCACCCTAACCTTTGAATTCACCTTTAAAGATTAATAACCATGAAAAAAATAAGCATTTTATTGACTGCTGCAGTCATGATTACACTGCTGGCATTTGCACCGGCAAACGGAGACCGATTACTGGGTGTTTGGCAATCAGGCACCGGCAAAGCAGGTGTGAAGATTGAAAAGATCGGGACAAAATACTATGGCAAAATTGTTTGGCTGAAAGAGCCCATCGACCCTGCAACCGGTAAGGCAAAGGTTGACAAAAACAACCCCGATGAAAAACTGCGCACCTTGCCGCTCAAAGGCTACCGGATTTTGAAGGATTTTGTTTACAAAAACAACGATGAGTGGAGCGAAGGCACTATTTATGATCCTGAAAATGGCAGCACCTACAAGAGCACCATTAAAATGAAGGACGATAACACGCTGGATATCCGCGGCTACATTGGTGTTCAGGCATTGGGAAGAACCGATACCTGGAAGCGCATGAAATTGGGCAAATAATGCCCTGTTTGGATTAGTAGGCCCGCTCTTTGCGGCCTTCCATGTAGTAGATGAATGCCCTGTTGGCTACCTTGGTGCCGCCGGGTGTTGGGTAATTCCCGGTGAAATACCAATCGCCCTCATGCAATGGGGAAGCCTTATGCAGGTAATCAACGCTTTGGTAAATGATTTCCATTTCGGCGTTTAGGTCTGCCGGGCGCACCATTTCTGCAACTTTATTGCTGATTTGCTGATCGCTCATGCCTGCGTACAGTTCCTGCATGATATTGCGCTGTTGTTCCACAGGCTTTTCAATTTCCAGCTTTGCTTTGAGGTATAACTCCTGCAGTAAATTTTCGCGGCCACTTTCCTTTAGGATGTGCACAGCTGCCTGAAATGCGGCAAAATCACCCAAACGGCTCATGTCAATGCCATAGCAATCGGGGTAGCGTATTTGCGGAGACGATGAAACCAGGATGATTTTCTTTGGTTTTAGCCTATCCAGGATGCGCAGAATGCTGGTTCGGAGCGTTGTTCCACGCACGATACTGTCATCAATGATAACCATGGTGTCCGTACCTGCATTTACGGTTCCGTAAGTAATGTCATAAGCGCCCCCTACCATTATTTCACGGTCATTGTCGTTGGTAATGAAGGTGCGCATTTTGGCGTCTTTTATCAGGATTTTCTCCCTGCGGGGTTTCCAGGAAAGTATGCGTTTTAATGCCTCCGGATCCTGTTGTATGTTGATTTCCTGGATGGCTTCGGCCTGCTTCTCGCGGATGATTTCATGCACCCCGTCTATTAAGCCGTAAAACGCTGTCGCTGCGGTGTTTGGGACGTAAGAAAATACCGTGTTTTCGAAGTCGTGATGAATGCGGTCACAAACTGTTTGACTGAGCAATCGGCCCAGCTCGCGGCGTTCTGCATAAATATCGGCATCGTTGCCGCGTGCAAAATAGATGCGCTCGAAGGAACAGCTCAGTTTTTGGGTTGGTTCAACAATGTTTATTTCGCTGAATTTACCATCTTTCCGCACCAGTAAAGCATTTCCGGGACCCAATTCTTTAATGTCAGTGAGGGGTGTATTGAATACCGTTTGAATGGCGCTGCGTTCGGAAGCGGCTACCACCACTTCGTCATTGGCGTACCAAAAGCTCGGTCTGATACCGGCCGGATCGCGCATAACGAAAGCATCGCCATGCCCAAGCAGGCCAACCATGTTGAAACCACCGTCCACGTTTTTAAAAGACCGCTTCAGCACATTCACCAGGTTCATTTCGGACTTTATTTTTTCCGTAATCTCGAGGTTGCTGAAGCCCTGGCTTTTGAAAATGCTAAACAGGCGCTGGTTCTCCTCATCAATGAAGTGGCCGATTTTTTCCAGCATCAATACATTGTCGCTCTTTTCTTTTGGCTGCTGTCCAAGTTCAATGAGGGTTTCAAACAGCTCATCTACGTTGGTGACGTTATAATTGCCCGCCAGCATCAGGTTTCTGGCCATCCAGTTGTTCTGACGAAGGAAAGGGTGAATGTTTTCCAGGCTGTTTCCACCGTAGGTACCATAACGCAAATGCCCGAGCAGCAACTCGCCGGCATAGGCGTAATGCTGTTTTAGCAGGGTATCGTCGTTTCTGGTATTTGCAGGCAACTGCGCATAGGTCATTGCCACATCGTCAAAAATGTCGGTAATGGCGGTTTTGCTGGCACTGCGTTTTCTTGCCAGGTACCTTGCACCGTAATCAGGATCCAGTTTGATAACACCAATACCAGCACCGTCTTGTCCACGGTTCAGTTGTTTGGTCATCAGAAATTGCAGCTGTCGGAGGCCGTAAAGGGGCGTTCCGTATTTTTCCCGGTAGTAACTTAGGGGTTTTAGCAACCGAATGAAGGCTACACCGCATTCGTGCTTAATGGGATCGCTCATGCCCTGTGATTGTGGTGCAAAGATAATGCATGCAACCCGCTTTTGCGCTTTGTATGAATAAAAACGCCCCATGCCATTTTGTGGCATGGGGCGTTTGGGAGCGATTTTGTTACTATCGTGAAATCAATACTTTTTTGGCAACAGTCTGGTCTTTTACCCTAATCAGGATTTGGTAAACACCGGGTGCAAAGTCGCGTGTATCAACGATAACAGAGGATGATTGTTTGTTAGATTCATATACAATCCTTCCCTGGGCATTGATAATGCTGATGTTGCTGGGGACACCATGCTCCACCACAACCTGTACCCATTCATCGCCTGGATTTGGGAATACCTTGATGGCGGCTGCCAGAGTGGTTTGTTCAGTGCCACTGGCAGCAACGGTAAATGTAGATGTGGCTACACATTGGTTGGCATCGGTAACCGTAACGGTGAAATTGCCGTTTGGCAGGTTGTTGATATCCTCTGTGGTTGCGCCATTGGACCACCTGTAGCGATAAGGCGTAACACCACCGGTAACGGTAATGTCAATACTTCCGTCAGTATCGGTGCCACCATACACCACACCATTGATGACAATGGGTTGATCAGGTTGATCCAGCTGGAAGGACCTGTTTGCGCGGCATCCGTAATCATCGGTCACCGCCACGCTGTAGATTCCTGCAGGCAGGTTGAATATGTCTTCGGTTGAAGCCCCATTAGACCACTGGAAAGTGTAGGGAGGCATGCCACCAGAAATGGTGAGGTTGATTACACCATTGTTTCCGCCTGCGCAGCTAATGTCTGCAGCGATGGCATTCACCCCAAGTTCATTGGGTTCGAAGATGCTGAAATCACCGCTGGAAACGCAATTGTTGGCATCTTTCACCAGGTATATATAGTTTCCGCCATTCAGGCCGGTAAACCTGCCTGAGCTTTGGTAAGCGCCTCCAATGCTATACTGGTAGGGAGCTTTGCCGCCTGATGCAGCAATAACCATTTCCCCATTGTCATCGCCATGGCATTGCACATTCAAAATGCTGATGATGGCAGTAATGCGGGCAGCTTCATTGATGGTAAATGAAATACTAGCGGTGCAACCACCTGCATCCCTTACGATTACCATGTAATCTCCGGAATTGAGGTTGTTAAACACGTTGGATGACTGCCAGCTAAAACCACCATTGATGCTGTATGCAAGGGTTCCTGCACCACCTGTAGCGGTAATTACGGCCGAACCATCCGCTTCGCCATAACAACGAATGTTGGTTAGTGATTTGGTGATTACAATGGCAGCAGGCTGGTTGATAACGATATTTTGGCTTTGGCTAATGCATTTGTTGGCATCCCGAATTTGCACATTGTAGGATCCTGCAATTAATCCGGTAAAGCGGTTGGATGTTTGCCATGCCGCACCGGTGAGGCTGTATTCAATGGTGCCGCTGCCGCCGGATACGCTGTTAACGGTAATACTGCCGTCATTGCCATCGTGGCAGGTAACGTTGGTGCTGCTGATGCTTCCGAAGCTGGGTCCGTTTGAGTCCTGAATGTCGCCGGTGGTACTAACCACACAACCCACAGAGTCTTTCACGGATACGGAATAGGTACCCGAACTTTTTCCGGTGAACAATCCATTTGCTACAAACGTAGTACCATCCAGGCTGTAGGTATATTGGGTGCCGGTACCTCCTGTGGCTGTTACCAGCAAACTGCCGTTGGCATTGCCGCAGGTTGAATTGGTTGAAGAAATTGCTGGTACAATCACGGTTGGTTGCAGGATGGTGGTTCTGCCGGTATCGGTGCACGCATTGGCATCTTTCACCACAATGGTCCAATTGCCTGCGCCAACATTCACAAACGTGCCTGTAGGCTGATACGCTGCGCCATTAAGGCTGTAGGTATAGGCCGGGGTTCCGCCTGCTGCATTTACCAGGATAACACCGTTATTGCTCCCGTTGCAGTTAACATGGGTTAATGCATAGGTAGCAGTGATGTCGTTTGGTTGTGGAACAGCAATATTCTTGGTTACAGCGCATGAGGCAACATCCTTTACGTAAACGGTGTAGCTGCCGCCAATAAGGGCATAGAAATCGGGTGATGACTGGTAATTCAATCCATTGATGCTATAGGTTAGTTTGCCTATGCCACCAATGGCTGACGATATGTGAATTTCACCATTGGGCTTTGCGAAACAGGTAGCGGACACGGTGCTCACCTGATAATTGATTTTGCTGGGTTGGTTGATGGTAACAACTTCTCCCTGACCGCATCCGGCAACATCTTTTACCAATACGCTGTATTTGCCGGCAGGTAATCCGGTAAATGTGCCGCTGGACTGATAGGAGAGGCCACCGTTGATACTGTACTGAACAGCACCGGTTCCACCACTGGAGGTGAGGGTGATGCTGCCATCGGATCCGCCATTACAGCTAACATTGTTGTAGCTAACGGTGAGGGTTGGTGACGAGAAATTATCAATCACCACCGTGTTGGATACAATACACATATTGCCATCCATGGCAGAGAGGATATGGGGTCCCCAGCTAAGGCCGGAGAAATTACCACTGCTTTGCCATGCTCCTGCATCCACGCGGTATTGCAACGTGCCTGTGCCGCCTGTGGCGGTTGCCAAAATAGCGCCATCGGCATTGTTACAGCTGGCATTGCTGGTTAATATGCTGCTGAATGTGATAGCGGTGGGCTGCGTGATGGTGAATGCTGTAGTGGCCAAGCAACCAAGCTGATCGCGGACATGCAGGGTGTAGGGTCCTGCAGCCAAACCGGTAAATGTGGCCGCAGTCTGGAAATTGAAGCCGTCTAGGCTATACTGGTAAGGGGTTGTGCCACCTACGCCACTGCCTGTAACACTGCCACTTGCAACACCATTGCAGAGCAGGTTGGTGATTGCTGAGGTGCTTGCTGTTAGGCCCACAGATATTTTCAGTGATGAAGTGTCGGATTTGCTGCCATTCCAACCCACCAACGTGGTGATGAGTTTTACGGTGTAGGATCCTGCTGAAGAATAAGCATGGGTGGGGTTTTCCAGGTTGGAGGTTCCACCATCGCCAAATTGCCAGTTGAATAATTTAGCAGAACCCGAATAGCCGCTCCAGAAAATCTGGTTAAACATGCTGTCCTTTGAAACGGTTGATTTGTTCGTGAAACTGATGTTGCTTCCGGTGGACGCGCAGTTGGTGTTTACGATAAAACCAGAGGTAATGTCATGCGACATTTTGGGAATAAAGTAGAAATCACCATCGCGGCTGAATGCGTTTTTGGCGCTGCTCCAGTTGCCACCAGTGAGTGTCCCGGCCATGGAAGCCAGGTCCCTGCCTTTGCCTTCGCCGTCACCTGTGTATTTCATGCGGAAAGTTTGGCCGGGAAAGGCAAAACTCCTGATGGCTACAACCACAGCAAACGGTGTGTTTACCGTTACGCCGCCAGAATAATCAACCTGATAGGAGTTATACCAGGGCTGATAGGTGATGTTTTGTCCTGCCAGTTCGGAAACCGGGCGGCCATTGTTGTCCACGGTGAAAATACTCACGCGCAGCGGAACGCCAAAAATCAGTCCGGGATTATCTCCCTCAATCATCACGGAGTTTACCCGTCCTGGTCCGGAATAATGATAGGTTTGGCCGGCTTTCTCCACCACTCCTTGTATTAAATCCACGTAGCCGGTACCAGCGGTGTTTTTGGATGCCACATAGGCATTCCAGTCTTGCAGGACTTTTTGCGCATTCCCCTGAAATATGGAGAAGGCAAATGCCATAACAAACAATGTAATTTTTTGTGATTTCATGTGCGTTTTAATTAGAACTACAAAGTTGTTTTGCCTCAATTGGTCATAGGGTGACTGGCATCAGTGTCGTGTATGATTTGAGCACCATGCCCCATAAGGGTTACCACCGATTTCGCTTGACTTTTTCATCAAAATTCCTTATATTGCAGGTAAGGGATGAAAAACAAGGGGTTTTACATTGACCAATACCTGGATGTTTATTTGCAATTAAAAACCAAAAACCGGCATGGTGATATGCGTTATCCGCCATGGGAGTTTATGAGGGAATTGCACCACATCTTTGCCTTGCAGAAAGAGTTGCGGTTACTGGAATGTTTTAGCGAAGAAAATCTTGACCGTATGCTGGACCGGCAAACAGAGGAACTACCCCGATATTTTATTTACGATGAGCCCATTCGCTATGACTTCTTTCGGCGGCATGCTTCAAGTAAAGTACGCGAGGCCATGCAGGCACCGCTGGTAAAGGCGCAGATTCAGGAGATAAAACGCCCGCCCAATTTTGAGCAGGTTGT
>CANKVN010000027.1 GCA_947487055.1 Flavobacteriales bacterium | reverse complement strand
CGCGCAATTACTTGCATCCTGTTGTAAGCCACCAAAATGGTTTGCTTGTATTTTGGACGCTGTTCTGCATTTAAACGGCTAATCCATAATTCGTAAGCTGCAGTTACTTTTCCGGTAGAATCTGTAGGATCCAGCTGATCCTGGGTTTGTGCCAGTTTGTAATAGCCTTGAATGGCGGTAGAATCGCGGCCAACAAGTGTGGTATAAGTATTTATGGCTTGGGGATATTGTCGTGCATTTAACTGGGCATTTCCCAAATAAAACAGGTCTTTGTTTTCCAAACCACGGTTTTTCACAGCCTTCCACTCCAGCATGGTTACAGCGCGTTCCCATTGTTTGCGGCCAAAATAAAAATCCTGCAGTTGCTGATACCAGATTGCAGGGCAATTGGCTGTATCTGCAGCAACCTCAACATGCAACTGATACGCCACATCGGCTTGCCCTAAACGGCCCAGCAGGTTGGCTTTGATGAACTTTTCTGAGATAGACAGGGTTCTGTTTTGTGCCTTAACATGTTTGGTCTCATATTCTTCGAAATAATCCAGACCTGCCTGGTTGGTGGCACGGGCCGTATCGTTTTTCTGCGAATAAGAATATGCAATGATTCCGTAAAGGTTGGTAAACTGCTTCATGCCAGCATTTTTCTGAAAATCGAGTACACTTTTCGCTTCGGTGATGGCCTCATCATAGTCGGCGGCAAGGAATAAGGCTTGGGCATACATTCTTCGTGCAGACAGATTGTTGTTCCGCTTCAGGTATTCTTTGTAGTAGAAAACGGTACTGTCGCGCTTCTTGTTCATGTTAAACACATCTGCTTTTTGGCGATAGGCAGGAGCAAAATCTTTGTCAATTGACAAGGCTTCGTTTACCTGATAGAGCGCTACATCAAAATTCCCAACACGCTGATAAACTTTGGCCTGGCGCAACTTGGCACGTGGATCCGAAGCATTCAAATAACTGGAAATGGTATATTGCTCAATGGCCAGAGAAGCGTCACCCTGATGAATGATAACATACGCATCACCCAATAGCAATTGAGCCTCAAAATCAGTTTCAGAAGCAGCTTTCAACTGGTTCGCAGCTTTTTCTGCATTCGATTTCAATATAGCAGCTGTGCCATAAGGAACCAATAAATAGGCACGGCCTATTTCTCTTTTAACCAAGGGCAATAACTTTTTGCTTGTTTTTGCAGCCAGACCAAAATACCGGTCGGCTTCAGCATTATTTCCGGCACGAAGGGCAAGATGACCCAATCCAATATTGTTCAAGGTGAATTTGGGTACCATTTGCAGGCCCTTGTCAAACATGGCTTTTGCCGATGCGGTATCTCCGGATTCCAGAAAATTGATACCCGCCCAATAGTAAGGGTCGCCAACTTTTGGTTTCTTGGCAATCATGGCATCAAAGGTTTTACCGGCATCCTCGTATTGTTCATTGCGGGTTTGGCGCCTTCCCTGATCGATGGTTTGTGCTTGCAGCATCATCACAGACATGGCCGTGATCGATAATAACAGTGTTTTCATTTTCATTGCAAAAAAAATATAAGTTGAACGGTTTACGAAGAATAAATCAAAAATTAATCCAAATTTATCATTCTGTGCTAATTTCAATGGTCCTTCCTGCATCAAAATAAGGCAATAAACCGCATTTTTTTAGCAAAACCTGACCCGGCTGACTACAAATCCAAGCGGCAAAACCGCTCCCCAAGCCCGAATACCCCTGTAAATCATGCAGATAAACGTCTTCTGTAAAGGGATATTCGCCGGTATACATTTGAGATTGAAATGGATAAACCGCTGAATTGCTGTCCGAAAAGATTTTTAAAACTTTTACCTTTTTCCGATATTCCCTGGTGGAGCTGTCTCCTCGGTCTGCCAACCAATTGATGCTTACAAAGCCAAGTGCATCGGAATGTTTGGAAACCCACTCCAAAACCGCATGTGGTTTGTTTACAGCCCTGATTCCCCGGGACTGATTGATTTTGGACAATGAAAATCGTTTATAGAAAAACAAATAGTTGCTCCCTCCAACCCTGTCTACGATGGTCGTGAGCGGCCCATTGCCACCCACTGTGTTCCAATCGTTTAATTCACCGCTGAGAATTCCTTTTATCTGGGATTCTGAAAGTGAATTTACTTTGTTTAACGGGTTCACAACTGCTGCTATGCTGGATTTGGCAAACCGCACGCTACGAACCTTGAAATTCCTGTTTTCCAGGCGTTCTTTTTCTTCGGTTTGAAAATCCCGATGCAAAAAACAAACCCTGCAATGGCCATCATTAACAGCGGTTAGGATTTCTGTTTCGGTGGCAAAAAGAAATTTAAGCCTAGCCTTAGGGTATCTGGATTCGAAAACTTCTTTCATTTGCAACAGCATAAGCGAATCGCCATGGTCTGCCCAAACTTCCAGGTCGCCCGCGGTTGGAATGTCGTTGCCTTTTCCGGAATGATCGTAGTTATCGCAAGAAAACAACAGGCCGGCGATGACAAAAAGTAAGTTAATCTTTTTCATTGCCTTTTATTTTCTTCAGCAACAACAATCCATTGATTAGCCTGAATACACCCCACAATATCAAAATCAAGGTAACCCACTTGGCGGGAATTCCCTTGCGCTCAACAATTTCCGGATATATCCATAAATAAATTCCCAAACCGGTAAAGACGATTGCCGTAAAGAAGTGGTAAATATGACCTGTTTTGAGCATGGGTACAAAGATACATCAAAGAAAAAGGCCTTCGATTGAAGGCCTTTTTCAAATTTAAATATTGTTGTATTTAGTGAATCATCATGGTTTTGGTCACCATGCTTCCGCCTGCAATGAGGCTGTAGGTATATACACCGGCAGCCAATCCTTCGCCATTGATGGTGAGGACATGGTTTCCACGAGACAATCCTTTGAAGCTATCGGAACGAACAAGCGCACCGGATGTATTGCGGATTTCAAGTTTCACATCGCCGGGGGCAGTCATCCAAACCAATACATTGGAAGTACCATTGAATGGGTTAGGGTAGTTTTGGTTTACCAGCATCACTTCACCGGTATTTGGCTTATCTACATTAACACCCCAAATCATACCGATTTTACCATCAAGGATATCACCAACTGGAATAGCCTGATAAAGGATATCATTCAGGAATACTCCATGGTTTTGGGCATTGCTGTTGTTGTTTCCGAGGTTGGTCCCTGGGATCATATCCTGCTGCCACATCATGTGAAGGAATCCATTGGAACGACGGGAAACACATGCAAAATCATCTTCGCGGCCGAGCACCTGTGTAAGGTCTTGGGCATTGCTCCAGGTTGCACCACTGTCTTTGCTGCTAACAACACCAATATCGCGGAAGTTTCCGCCTAAATCATAAACATCACCTTCTATTGGCACAGAGAATACGCAATAAATATTTCCATTATCATCGACAGACGCACTTGGCTGGCGCATGGGATTGGTATTTGTTAAACGGGCACAGTGGTTAAGCGGGGATGCTGACCCTGAAGGTGTTGGCAGGTTTCCACTTGACAATCCATAAAAAGTTGCAGCATCAAGGCTGAGGGTTCCGGTTCCGTCACGGTCAAATGCAACAGGATTAACAATTGCCTTGCTGATACCGGTAATTTCGTTCCAGTATCCAATACCCTGTGTGGCAAAGAAATCGGTATAGAATTCATCCGAAGTATCGTTATCGCCTACGCGGGCAATACCCCAAAACACGTGAATTTTCCCATTGTTATCAATGATTACGTCATTTGTTCCATCATTGGTGAATGGTGAATCAATCATCAATTTTTTTGCAGTATAAGGTGCATACTTAAAGGTGTCTACGATGATGCGCTGGAACGTTGCTCCTGCATCAGTAGATTTCCACAATATCACTCCCTGAAACTTGTCTGAATTGACAATGGCAACGGTTTGACCTTTAGCATCGATGGAATACTGATCAGAGCCACCATTGGTGGTCAAGGTGCTATCGTAATCCGGCAACATTTGGTGTTGCTTATCCCAGTTTGCGCCACCATCTATGCTGCGGCTGTATACCATAGGAGCAAAAATTCCTTTTCTGTTGGGTGCACGCTTTTCACCTGGCTGGGCAGAATCGGTGTAGCTGCAAATCAGGTGAATGGTGTCTCCATCGTTGGCAGTGCGGGCCCAAATAGGCTTGTAAGGTGCCTCGGAAAGGATATTTGTACTGATGGAAGGACGTGTTCCTGTTACTGTGTTTTTGGTCATCAGAAAGCCCCCGTTGGTAGCTTCGTGTCCAATAACGAACTCAGTTCCATTGCGAAGAATACCGATGTTCGGCCAACCTGTGCGGGTGGTTGGTTCTACGCGGCTGCTGTCTGTTTTCAGCCACTTATTTTCACCGCTGTTGAAGTTGTAACCGGATCCACGCTGTGGGAATCCCAAGGCTTCGGAGTTGCTGGTTGTCCATGTTGCAGAAAGATTTCCGTTGGGATGCATTACCAGGCGGTGCGCCATGGAATAATTGGATTGTAAATCGTAATAAGTACTACCAATTTTAACAAAACTGGTGTAATTAACACCCCTAGAAGTTACTTTTCTGTAGGTTGCATGGCCGCCATTGGTCAATACATCTTCATAAATGTTTGACTTGGCAACTTCCAATTTAACCGATTGATTCGGAGAAGCGGACGTTTTCACACCCTGTGCATTCAGTAAAGAAGCTGACAGTGCTAAGCCCACTAAGAAGTAAATTTTATTCATGATAATTGTTTAATAATTGCAAATTAACATTTTTTATGGTTTGCAATCACCATGAATTTGTAAAAAATCAATGTTTTAAGATTCCAAGCACTGCTTCCACCAGCAGTTCACCATCCTCTGCTGCCCCTCTGTGCACCCCTTTCAGCCTCAAATCCAAAAATTTAATCTGCCCAATGGCACGCTCCACATCTGTTAAATTGTAATTTCTGGCCGCTGTTCTGTAATCTTTTACAAAGAAAGGATTAACACCCAGCTCGGCGGCCAGCTCCTGGTCATTCTTTCCGACCATATAATGCGTTGAAAGCACTTTGTTGAAAAACCCAAACAACACCGGAACAATGCGGTGTATTTCGCCCCTTTCTGCCCTCACGCTCATTTGGTGGGCTATTTGTATGCTTCGGTTAAAGTCTTTTTGCCCCAGTGCAGATTGCAGTTCAAACACATTGTACTCCCTGTTGAATCCAACATTGGTTTCTACATGGTGGGCGCGGATAAACTCATCTTTTACGGTGATAAAAATCTTTTCCAACTCATTGTGAATGAGGTTCAAATCAGCACCCAGCAGGTCCACCAGCATATCTACTGCAGCCTGGTCTATGCTTTTTCCTTTTAAGTGACAAAACTGTGGCAACCAGGTTTTAATCTGATAATCACGAAGCTTTTCGGCCGTGTAGGCAATCCCTTTGGCCATCGCTTTATAGGCCTTGGTACGGCTGTCCATTTTGCCATTTTTAAACGCCAGCACCAGGATGGTACTTTGCAATGGCGATTCAAAATAGGGCAACAAAATATCCCAGTCCTTTATATCCTGAGCTTCTTTTACCATAACCAGCTGGTAGTTGCTCATCATGGGATAGCGGCGAACCATTCCAAGCAGTTCATTGGCCTTTATTTCTTTGCCGTAAACAATATTCTGGTTAAAACTCTTCTCTCCCTCACTCAATACTTTCGCTTCCAGCAATTGGGTCAGTGACTCTATAAACCAGGTCTCATCACCCTGCAAAAGGATTAACGGAGCCCACTTACCCGCTTCAAACTGTTTAACCAGGCTGAGGTAATTGTCTATTGTTCCGGACTGTTTTGCCATTTTGTGTTAATTTCACGGCCTTGGAAAATCTCAACTTCCCGCATTACGCTTTCAGCTTCCAAACCGAAGGACAAAAAAAATTCATTTTTGACCCTGTACGAAAAAAATTTATCCCCTTAACTCCAGAGGAATGGGTAAGACAACATGTGATACAGCATATAAATCTCTTTTTTAATATCCCATTTTCCCTGGTTTCGGTGGAACGGGAATTACAATTTAATGGATTAAAAAAGCGGTTTGATGTGATGATTTCATGCCCCAATAAGCCGTTTGCGTGCCTTGTGGAGGTAAAAGCTCCCCATGTGGCAATTAGCACAGAAACCATATTGCAGGCTGCCGTTTACAATAAAACATACAACTGCCCTTGGTTGTGGGTAACCAATGGCTTGCAGCATGTGTGGCTAAAATATGAAGATGGTTTTTTAAAACCTGCAGAGGCTCCGGATAACCTTTGCGTTTCACCATAAGTCCAGGAGCATTTCGTCCCTTCCTGAAAACACTTTCGCAACGGGGTCGCAAGCAAAGTTCCCAAAGGGATTGAAATCTATTTTGGTATTTTGCTCATTCTGGACACTTTCACCATATCCACCAACCAGGTATGGAAAGCAATCTTTATTGCGGAGGGCATTGGTATAAGTAAACCGGGAACCCGACAAGGTAAATGCTGCGTTCCAGGTGGTTTTAAAACTTGCACTTCGGCCGGTAATACCCTCCGGATCAAGAACAGCTGTGGCATCCCAATCTGCTTTATAAACTTCATTAAACCGTTGAAATGCACCATTTCCACGCACAGTCAATTGATAAATATCCGTGGATATCACCTTGATTACGCCGCTAAAATAGACATATCCGGCATTGCTCATGATGCCAAAGCTGTCTTTCGGCCAGGCCATCAGTTCGCAGGAATCGTTAAAACCGGTGGAGGAATAGCCATTTTTAATCAGGCATTTACCTTTTCGCATCAGCTTATCTGGTCCAACAACGCCTGTTTTGTAATCGAACCAAATGCCGGAGTCGGTAAGGGTTAACTGTGGAGCTGCTCCCCTGGAATTGGGCCAATCCCTTATTGATTCTGCCATTGGCAGAAATGCATGGGCCGTCATCCACTGAAATGCCTTTGCATTATCCATTCCAGGAGTAAGCCTGCGGGTAATGTCCGCTTGTTTCTGACAAGCAAACAGCACCAGTGTTAAAACAAGCATTGCGGAAAACTTCAGGTTCATGATGCGAAAATAAAAAAGGCCGCGGATGCGGCCTCTATGGTTTGTCATATAAATTTATCTAATGGTGAAAATAACCCCTCTGTTTCCAAAGATCGCTTTTGCTGTGAGGTCGCAAGCCTCATTGTTGTATGGGTCAAAGTCTATTTTCAAACTGGTGCTGGCATCCGTATTTTTTAGCTCAATGATACCTTTTACAAATGTTTTTGCACAACCCAGCTCCAGCCTTTTGATCAGCGGAGTGTTGATATTCCAGGTATAAGCTTCTCCTTTTCTGTTTATGCCGCTTCCGCTTCCTGTAATCTGGTATTCATCTCCCCAAATCCCTTGTGAGGCCAACCCTTTTATTTTTTCGATGGTTTTGATACCGGAAAAGGTTATTTCATCGCCGTCTGTATCTGTCAGTTTTCCATTGGTAGTCGTTATCTCAAAGGTTGACGTTGCTGTGCGTTTGATGCGAACCTCTGCCTCAATTTTGAACATATTGGTACCATCTCCGCTGTAATAAGGATTGGTACTGCCTGCGGTAACAATGGCTACTGCACCAACCTGAGTATATGGAAGGGTTACACTGATGCGCAGCTTCCCTGCCCGGTATTTCCCATCTTTGCAAAGCGTGCCTTGTGGTGCGGTGGCTCCCAATGGCCCAAAATCTATTTCATAAATAAATGGATTTCCGGTAGAGTCAATCTTTTTTATGATTGCGCCCTGAGGAGCAATTAGAGAATTCTGATTGGTTTCGTTCAAGTCATCGGAAACATCAAATACACCTGCAAGCTCGGATTCTGCACTAGAATAATCTTCCGCACTGGTAATATTGTCTCTGTTATCCTGCAATACCTTGCTACAAGACATGGTGCCAAAAATCAAGAAGCTGACGGCAAATGACAATACTAGGAATTTGAAGGGTATTTTCATGGTTTTACACTTAAGAATACAACAATACAGCAGTTACCCCCCAATTAATCCTGAAAATTGAGGAAATTAACAATTGTTTCACAAGCAAACGTTATTTCTTCATCAGTAATGGTGAGTGGTGGTGCAATCCTTAGTGCATGGGGCGCATACAAAAACCAATCGGTAAATACACCCTGGGTAAGTGCGTAGGAAATAAGATCCCTGCATGTTTTTTCATCTTTCAGATGCGCTGCCAATAGCAACCCCTTTCCTTCTACAGCCTTGATTTTAGGATGCTGAAGCAGGGTGCGGAATAATTGTTCTTTTCTGCTAACCTCAAATTCCTGAAATCTATCTGTGGTTTGGTGCACTGCTGCTGTTGCTGCAGCGCAGCAAACAGGGTGCCCTCCGAAAGTGGTAATATGTCCCAAAACAGGATTTACGGAAAGCACTTCCATCATGTATTTGGGTGCAACAAAGGCACCCATTGGCATTCCACCGCCCAGCGCTTTTCCAAGCAACAAAATATCCGGTTCCACTTGGTACTGTTCGAAGGCAAACATAGTGCCCGTGCGGCCCAACCCTGTTTGTATTTCATCAATAATCAACAGTGCTCCGGTTGATTTGCAAAAAGCTTTCACTGCCGACACATATTCCTGTGTTGCCTGCAAACAGCCACGTTCAGCCTGAACCAGCTCCATCACAACCGCTGCAGGTTTTATTTCAATGTTATTTAAGGCCTCAATATCATTCATGCCTATGAAATGAATATCGGGCAACAGCGGTTTGTAATTATCGCTGTAATAGGGGTTGCTCATGAGGCTCAATGCACCTTGTGTGCTGCCATGGTATGCATCCAGCTGCGCCACAAAACCCGACCTGCGCGTAAACCGTTTGGCAAGCTTCATGGCTCCTTCTACCGCTTCGCTTCCTGAGTTCACAAAATAGAAATTGTTGAGATGCTCCGGCAACACCTTGCCTAAGGCTTCGGCCAATTGCATTTGCGGTTGTTGAACCACTTCCCCGTAAACCATCAAATGCATGTGTTTTTGCAATTGCTGCTGAACTGCATCTATTACCGCTTTGTTTCCATGGCCGAGGGAAGAGACCGAAATCCCTGAGATCAAATCAAGGTAACGTTTTCCGTCTGGGGCAATCATCCAGTTGCCTTCTGCCCGTTCAATTTCCAGCATCAATGGAGCATCACTGGTTTGGGCCATTGTTTGTAAAAACCAACTGCGGTTGCTGTGATGATTCATAGGAAAAAGACCTGTAGGGTCAATAAATGGTCAGCAAGCGATCGAGGGATCTGAAGAAATGTTCGGTAGGTTCGTTTTTGTTCCACACCACCTTTGCCCTGCTGTATATGGGCCTTCTTTTTTCATTCAGCTCTGCAATTTGGACAGCAAGAGGAATGGAATCAGAGATAAGGGGCCGATTAACATTACCAGCTTCCAGCCTGCGAATAATCTCCTGCAGTTCTGTATTGAGGTAAACAGTTAAGCCATGCCTACCCATCATTTCCATGTTGTTGTCCCAAACCGGGGTACCCCCTCCGCAGCTCACCACACATTGCTTATAGGCAAAAGTGCGTTTAAGGGCGGTCTGTTCCAACTTGCGAAAGCCATCTTCGCCAAGCTGTTTGAATAATTCGGAAATGGTTTGATTTTCGGAATTTTCGATTTGTTCATCCAAATCCACAAAATCCCAGCCTAGTTTTTTCGCCAGCCAAGATCCGGTATGGCTTTTGCCAGAACCGGGTAATCCAATGAGGTAAATTTTATCCATTGCGCAAACGAGGATCGAGCCAAAGATAACACATCTCTGTGAATAGATTTACAAAAAAGAAAATTACTGCCGTAAACAATACCGTCCCCATGATGACCGGCAGGTCTGAATTTTGCAAAGCATCGATAGCCACCTTTCCAAGACCCTTCCAGTTAAAAATGTATTCGGTAAAGAAAGAGCCGGCCAGCAAGCTACTCAACCAGCCACCAATTGACGTCACCAGCGGATTAACCGCATTTGGGAAAGCATGCACCCAGATTACTTTTCTTTCTGACAGCCCTTTTGCCCTGGCGGTGCGGATGTAATCCATGTAAAGCACATCCACCATGGTGTTTCGGGTAAGTTGAACAAATACTGCCAACGGCCTCAAACCAAGTGCAACGGAGGGTAAAATAAGGTTTTTCCAGGCCAGGTGCTTACCTTCACCCAAAGCATCAACTTCCCACAAACTGCCTGTCATTTCCAATCCTGTGTATTGATGCCAGACAAAACCAAACAACCAGGCAATGAGCATGGCACTGAAAAAAGCGGGCAAAGAAATACCGGCCGCAGAAATGGCCACAATGATATTGTCGAAGGCAGAACCGCGTTTCACCGCAGCCATCACGCCAAGGGGAATGCCTACCAGCAAGGCCAGAAGCAAGGCAGAAAGTGCCAGCACCAAGGTTCCGGCAAAGGCATCGCCAATGATATCGGAAACCGGTTTTTTGGATTGAAAACTGCTGCGCAGGTAAGGCGCTTTGATGGCCATAAAGTGATTATTTACCGTAAGAATCCGATAACCGCCAACCTGCTTAGCCCTCGGGCTTTGGGTTTCGTAAACCGAGAGCGGCGATAAATCGTTGAGGTAAAACACAAGTTGTTGCCACTTGGGTTTATCCAGTCCCAGGTCTTTAACAATGGCGTCGGTGGTGGCTTTGTCGCTGCGTTGCCCCGTGAGGATTTGCTCTGGCGAAGGCAATGCCATGAACATAAAGAAAATAAAAACGATTAGCCCCAGCAAAACTGCCAGAAGAAACTTTAGTTTACCGGCAAGGAAAGCCCTCATTTAGCAATGCGTTTCTGCAATTGTTTTTCGGTTGGCAGGTTTCTTCCACTCCATTTGTCAATAACCACAGCATCTTTAAACAGGTAGAGTGTAGGGCTATATCTGGCCAGGGTCATCAGCATTTTTTGGTCGGCGGCAAAGAAAGCAAACGGCAATTTTTGTGCCTTGGCATAATTTGCTGCAGGTTCAGTGCTGCTTGCTGTAACGGGATAAAATGCCACTTTGTTATTTTTGGCCCAAGCATATAGTTGGCTTATTTCCTGGCTGGCACCGTGATACCCTTTGTCGGTATAGGTTACAATCCACAACAATTTGAATCCTTTGCCCATAATGAAGGAATCCTTGAGGTCGGTACCTGTTTTCGGATCGGTGATGGCAAAATCATGGATTGGGCTCTTGTAGCCTTCAATGATCACCTTGTCGATGCGCCTGCGGTATTTCCAGCCCTCCTTATCCAGTTTCTCGAACTGGGTGGTGTATTCCTTGGTTGTAACCCTGAGGCTGTCTTTGCCTTTTTCGAGCACAAAAATCATTTGAATGCTGTCGCTGGAACGCATGCCCTTGGGCACTTCTGTCATGATTTTGTGTATATCATTTCCGGGTTTGTATGGCAGAAAATCCCATACCGGAAGATACATGTAGCAATAAACGCCAAACCCGATGGTTAAGGCAGAAATAACACCCATGAATTTCCATCCAAAGGCTTTGCTAAACCAGGGTTTAATGTAATTTCTACCGAAGAAAATAATGAGGATTAATGCGGTTAGGACTACATCTTTCAGAAAGGACTCTTTGGGTTTCAGTTTGATAAAATCACCAAAACAACCGCAATCCGTAACCTTATTGAAAACCCACGAATACCACGTAAGAAATGTAAAGAACACGATCAGCAGCAACATAGAAGACACTGTGAATGTGATGCTCCAGCCTACCAGCAGTGCAAAACCAAGCACCACTTCCAAGGCACAGAAAAGCACCGAAAATTGCAGGCTGTATTGTTTAAGGCTATGGAAGAAACGATGAAGGGCACCTTCTTTTTTCACATAAGGTTCCAGCTGAATATCTGTTTTGAATTGTGCTGTATTTCCCGCTTCTACATGAAGGTCCTTTTGGTATATGGTTTTTCCGGCTACCGATGCCCTAACCACAACCATGGCCTTGGCTCCGGAATCCTGGGGTTGGAAAGAAACATCACCTGCCGGCATTCCTTTGTAGGTAGCGTTTAACTTAAGGTGGTATGTTTTAAGCGGAGCCTGTGTTTTCTTCTTGGATCCTTTTTTTACGGGTGCAGCAGCGGAATCAGCAGACGTTGAGTCATTTGCGGCTTCAACCACCTTCAATTCGCTCAATGCGTTAATCTGCAGCGGCTGAGACTTATCCGAGCTAAAAAGCTGGAACTGGGCGGTATTGATAACGTTCGCGCCATCGAGCAATTCCACTTTCAGGGTATCCTGATGCTTGGCAACATCCGCTGCAAAAACATCAAAATATTCGTTGAGTTTTATGGCAAAGCCACTGGGGTCATTCAGTTTCACCATGCCGGAGAAGATGAACAACAAGGCGGTGAAGACACGGGATATTTGAACAATAATTCTCATTTTTCCTGCATTCTTATTAAAGCGAAAATAGCATAGTTTATGATATCTTGATAGTTGGCAGAAACCCCTTCACTGGCAATGGTTTTTCCGCGGTTATCTTCAATTTGTTTTATTCGGGCAATTTTCACCAATATCAAATCGGTAAAACTGCTCACGCGCATGTCGCGCCAGGCCTCCCCGTAGTCTGTATTTTTCATCAGCATCAGATCCCGGGTAAGATGGGCCTGATAATCGTATAGGTCTATAATTTCCTGCACATTTTGTGTTTCCCGCTTTTCGTCTAGCAACTGCAATTGAATAAGCGCAATGATGCTGTAGTTAACGATGCCCATAAACTCACCTTCAATGTCTTCGCCAACCAGGTTGGTTCCACTGGTTTCGATGTTCCGAATACGCTGTGCCTTGATAAAAATCTGGTCGGTGATACTTTCAGGACGAAAAACCCTCCAGGATGTGCCGTAATCGCTATTCTTTTTTTCAAAAATATTCCTGCAAACCTGCAGTACGGTATTGTATTGTTCCCGGGTTCTTTCCATTGTAATCACAAAGATGCAAAAATAGTGGTGATTGTAGCATTTACATACCAAATATCGAACCATTTTTTAATAGCGCGGTTCCTTTAATCGGCCGAATCAGGTTTTAATGCCCAACCTCTCTACAAGATTTTTTAGTAAATAATTTGGAAATTTAGGAAAAATTACGTATATTTATAACCCTAGAAAATTTAACACTTTATGACAACTGATTTTAATTCCCTTTATCAATCGCTTAACTTAGAACAACAGCAAGCTGTAAACGCCATCGATGGTCCCGTCATGGTTATTGCGGGTCCGGGCACCGGAAAAACCCAAATCCTGGCTGTTCGCATTTTGAACATTTTAAAAGAAACCGACACACAGCCGCATCAAATTCTTTGCCTTACCTACACCGATGCAGGCAGTTCTGCTATGCGGCAGCGCCTGAGCCAGTTTATGGGGGCAGATGCATACAAAATCAATATTCATACCTTTCATGGCCTCTGCAACAGCATCATCAAAGATTATCCCGAAAAATTTTCACGCGGAAGCCTGCGTGTAATGGATGATCTAGACAGGCTGGAGTTGCTGGACAAGCTCATTCGTCAAATACCGGCAGATTCACCCTTGCGGAATTTCCAGGAAGATCCCTCCTACCTCAGAAAAGCGTTGAACCAGGTTTTCGGTCTGATGCAAGAGGAAAACCTGCAAGCCGATTTTTTCGAAACAGGCGTAGCGCAATTAAGTCAGGAGGATGTTTTCAGAGAGGCATTACCAGAATTTGTTTACAAAACAACCACCCGGCATGGCAACAAAGGCGAATTGAAACGAAAGCAGTACGATGAAACAATTACCGGCTGGAAAAGGCTGGTGGCTGCCTCGAAGCTTTTTGAACCTTACCAGGAACTCAAAAAAGAATCCGGCTTATACGAGTTTAGCGACATGCTTCACTGGGTGCTGAATGCCTTCCGCCAAGACCCCGATTTGCTGGCCAGTTACCAGGAAAAATACCAGTATATTCTGGTAGATGAATACCAGGACACCAGCGGGATTCAAAACGCATTGTTGTATGAATTAATTTCATTCTGGGAAGACAATCCCAATTGCTTTGTAGTGGGCGATGATGACCAGAGCATTTATGCATTTCAGGGGGCCAGGGTGAGCAACATGACCGACTTTGCAGGCCATTACAGCGATAACCTGACCAAAATAGTACTTACCCAAAACTACCGCAGCACCCAAAATATTTTGGATTCTTCCAAAACCCTTATTGACAATAATACGCAGCGCTTAATCAATACATTTCCGGAGTTAAGCAAAGACCTGCAGGCCGCAGGCAGCAACCGAAATTATCCGGCTGTTCCAATTGGATTTTCAGCGTATAAAAACCGCTTTCACGAGGCTCTGGATGTTTGTCAAAAAATCCAGTTGCTGAAAGATGCAGGATGCCCGCCCAATGAAATTGCGGTAATTTATGCCAAGCACAAGGTAGCAGAAGAATTGGCAGATACCCTACAAATCAGGGAAATCCCTTTTACGCTGGCCCGCAGCATCGATATTTTGCAGGAACCGCTGATAAAACAACTCCAAACATGGTTGCAATACCTTGCCTGGGAACTGGAAGTGCCGCACAAAGGCGAGCATTTGCTGTATGAAATGCTGCACTATCCCATTTACGATATTTCGCCTTACGAGGCAGCTTGCATTTCAAGGGAAATCAATAACCGCAAAAACGAAAACCTGAAATGGCGCAATTTTATGGCAGAATACCTGCGCAAAAACCCCAAACCGGCACCTGCCGGAGATGACAAGCGGGAAGCCTTGCGGAGCTTGTGGAATCATGTGGAAGAATGGTTAAAACATTCGGCTGGTATGAATGTCCCTCAGCTTATTCAGGAGGTAATTGCCAAAGGTGGATTTTTAAGCATGGCCTTGAAGAGCGAGCAACGGGAATGGATGATGGAACAACTGCACACCTTCCTGAATTACGCCATTTCAGCAAACCAAAAAAACCCATTTTTAACCCTTCCGGAGTTTATGGAGGGATTAAACAAAATGAAGCGCAACGACATTGCCATTCGGCTGGAAAGGCGTATTGGAAGCAAATCCGGGATTATCCTTACCACAGCGCACAGCAGCAAAGGATTGGAATATAAGCACGTGTTCATTATCGGGGCCGAGCAAGACCAATGGGAAAGCGACCGAAGCAATTCACTTCCCTATAAACTGCGCGAGTTTTTTGATGGCATCAACCACCAATCCAACAGCAATGAAGAGCAGAAAGCCTCTGATGGGGAGGAGCGCAGGCGCCTGTTTTATGTAGCCATGACAAGGGCCAAAGAAACCCTGTCCATAAGCTGGGGCAATCAAAAAATCGACACCAAATCCAGCCCGGTTCCACTGAGCAAGTTTGTGCTTGAAATAAAAGACAAGCAGGTTGTGGAAGAGACCGAACTTGAAAAACAGGATTTGTTGCTCGCAGAAACACAACTGTTGCAACGCATTGTGGTACCTCAATTAAATCTGGAAGACACCGAATGGCTCCGCAAACAACTGGAAGGGTTCAAATTTTCTCCATCTACACTCTACGATATTCTGGATTGCGGTTTGAAATTTTATTTTGGCCGCATTGTTAAGGTGCCATCCGCTCCCGGTGCGGCATTGGGATATGGCTCTGCAGTGCATGATTTGTTGCACAGGACACTCGAAGCAGGTGTACTTAATAAAAACTGGCCCGATGAAGCCACCTTCGTTGAGTGGTTTGAGCAAGAATTGTTCAGGCAGCGTGGTGCGTTCACCCGCCAAACATACCAGCTTAAACTCACCCAGGGTAAAGAACAACTGCCACAATATTACCGGGAACGCATTGACACCTGGAAAACACATGAAGAAATCATTACCGAAAAATGGCTGGAAGCAAGTGTTGACGGTGTAATTATCGGTGGAAAGTCGGATAAATTAATTATCAGCGATAACCATGTTACCGTGGTGGACTATAAAACCGGAAAACCGGAGAATGCAGAGGCCAGCTTTAAAGCACCTACGGCAGACAGCTTGCTAAAAGGGAAATTGCCACCCAAGTACTGGTTTCAATTGGGTTTATACATGATTATTGTGAACCAGCAGCCCGAAAAAGAATGGAAAGCCCAGATGGCAATGATTGATTCGGTGGAGAAAAACCAGCAGGAGGTCTTCCCTATTTTCAAGCAAACCTATAGCGATGAAGATATTGAGCTTTTAAAATCATACATCATGAAAGGTGAAGAAAAACTGAAGGACCTCGGCTTCCTGAAAGGCTGTGGAAAGGATACCTGCGAATGGTGCAATTTCTCAAAAGAAACTGGCCAGGTCGTGCTACCCGAGTTAACAATTGAAGATGCGGATTAACCCGAAATCTGCAACATACGACAAGCCTTTTCGCAACAAAGCTCCTCTGCTTTTTTGCGGCTCATGTTTTTTTCCACCACCGTTTCCACCTCATCAATAAACAAGGTTACCAGGTGAAGGTCTTTTTTGCCATGGGTTTCTGTTTGGTGTCTCCAACTCACTTGTTTTTTCTGCTGTTGAATCCATTTTAGCAACAAGGCCTTGTAGCTGATGGTTGTTCCCATGAGTTTATCCAGATCCAAGTATTGACCAATCAGCCGCTGGGAAACAAATATTTTTGATTTTTGATAGCCGTGATCCAGGTAAACAGCTCCGATTAGCGCCTCCAGGGCATTTCCGCCGATGGATTTCACGGCTGTTGGATTCTTAAGCAATTCCGGCTTGATGTCCATCAATTGAACGAGCCCAAGACGGTGTGCCAGATATCCCAATTGCTCACGGTTTACCACACGCATGCGCATTTCCGTGAGAAAGCCTTCTTGTTTGTAGGGATAGCGCATAAACAGAACTTCTGCAATAACAGCGTCCAGTATTGCATCGCCTAAAAATTCCAGCCGCTCATTGTCAGTGGTAACAGGCGTACCAGCCTCAACCCTGTTTACAGAGGAATGGCGAAACGCTTCCCTGTAAATGGCAATTCTTTTGGGTTTCAGACCGGTTACCCGATAAATCTGATCTGAAAAAACCCTGGTTTGTTGATTTTGAAAAAGCCTAAATGGCAAGGTATTGAATTAAACTTCGAAGCGTTTGAAAATAACGGACGCATTGTGTCCGCCAAAGCCAAATGTATTGCTAAGCGCTGCCCTAACATCGCGTTGCTGGGGCTTGTGGAAAGTCAAATTAAGCTTGGGATCAATATCCGGATCATCGGTAAAGTGATTGATGGTAGGAGGAATCACCCCTTGCTTCACGGCCATGATCGAAGCAATTGCTTCAATGGCGCCTGCACCACCCAGCAAATGACCTGTCATGCTTTTGGTACTGCTGATGTTGAGGTCGTATGCATGATCACCAAAAACACCGAGAATGGCTTTTGTTTCAGCAATGTCACCCAACGGAGTACTGGTGCCATGAACATTGATATAATCGATGTCTGTAGGCAACAAGCCACCATCTTCCAGCGCTACTTTCATCACATTGCGCGCTCCCAATCCATCGGGATGTGGAGCTGTGATGTGGTATGCATCAGCGGTCATACCGCCGCCAACCATTTCGGCATATATTTTCGCACCACGGGCAAGTGCGTGGTCTAAATCTTCCAGAATAACTGCAGCCCCACCTTCGCCCAACACAAAACCATCGCGATCCTTGTCGAATGGACGGGAAGCGGTGGCGAAGTCGTCGTTGCGCTCAGAAAGGGCCCTCATATTGCTAAAACCACCCATGGCGGGCTCGTTTACGCAAGCTTCGCTGCCACCGGTAACCATCACATCGGCTTTCCCCAAACGAATGAGGTTGAAAGCATCAATGATACTGTGAGTGCCGGTTGCACAAGCTGAGACCGTGGCATAATTCGGCCCACGGAAACCGTGTTTGATACTGATATAGCCTGAGGCGATATCAATAATCATTTTAGGAATGAAAAAAGGAGAAAAGCGGGGAGTTCCATCGCCCCTGGCATAATCAACCACTTCATTGAAGAAAGTGGTGAGACCGCCAATTCCTGAACCCCAGATAACCCCGACACGGTCAGGATTAAAGGGTTGTTGCAACAGGCCGGAGTCCTGAATGGCCTCATCGGCTACCACAACACCATAGTGGGTGAAAGGGTCCATTTTGCGGGCCTCTTTCTTATCCATGTATTGGGTAATATCAAAATTCTTCAGCTCACAGGCAAAACGAACTTTGAAATGCGTGGTATCGAAACGGGTAATGGGGGCTGCTCCGGAAACTCCGTTTAGCAAGCCTGACCAATACGCTTCGAGTGAGTTACCGATGGGCGTCAACGCACCCATGCCGGTTACAACAACCCTTCTGAGTTGCATGGATTTTACTTTTTGTTTTCTTCGATGTAACGAATGGCTTCGCCTACGGTCAGGATTTTTTCAGCCTGATCGTCCGGGATGCTGATATCGAATTCTTTTTCGAATTCCATAATCAATTCAACCGTATCGAGTGAATCAGCACCAAGATCGTTGGTGAAGCTCGCTTCGTGGTTTACTTCAGATTCTTCTACGCCAAGCTTATCAACAATGATAGCTTTTACTTTTGATGCAATTTCTGACATGTTCTTTTAATTTGGATTTGCGGTGCAAAATAAAACAATTTTTCACATACAAGTTCGTCCTTCATTAATTTTGCAGAACTTTCATGCCAAAAAAAGATTATTTAACATTCGGTTTTGAGGACATTGCATTCCGCGCTATTGCCGTTCACACAGCACTTCCGCCCGCTTTGTTCGCCTGGCAGGCAGACCGAATTTTAGGTACTAAATTTTCCTTATTGGCCAACCATTTTGAGTCAATTGGCAAGAAAAACAACTCGTTGCACACCCAATATTACCATCAGGATGCAGAATTTGGCACCGAATGGTGGCTGTTGGAGAATCAGGGAAATACAGGATCTTTGCTTTCTGTTAAACCAATGCCCGATATGATATTTGTGGGAAGAGGCGGTGAGGACGATCAAATTGGTGAAGATTGGCACAAAAAAATCAAGGAAATAAGCGGTGTTAGCATGGCCTATAACCTGGGAGAAAACGAAAAACAAAAAATGACCTGGATTACCATTTTGGCTGGTCCATCAAATACAAAGAATTAATTACATGTACAGAGGATTATACAACAAGACAAAGATTGTAGCGACCATCGGGCCAGCGACAGAAGACGAAGAAACACTGAAAAAAATAATTTTAGCCGGCGTGGATGTTTGCAGGCTCAATTTTTCGCATGGTTCCCACGATGCCCACCTGGAGGTAATACAGAAGATACGTAAAATAAACAAAGAACTGGATGCCAATGTAGCCATATTGATGGATTTGCAAGGGCCCAAACTCCGTATTGGCAAGGTAGAAGGCGAAATGACGCTTGAGGATGGCCAAAGCATTCTCATCACCACTGAACCGTGCATCAGCACACCAAAAATACTGTATGTTAGCTATTCCAGGCTGGCCATCGATGCCAAACCAGGAGAACGAATTTTGCTTAATGATGGGAAGGTAGAATTAAAAATTACCGAAATCATCAGCGATACGCAGCTCAAAGCTTCGGTTGTGGTTGGCGGGGTCCTATCTTCAAACAAAGGCTTTAACCTGCCTGAGACCCAGTTAACGGTTCCCAGCCTTACCGAAAAAGACCTGAAAGACCTGGAATTCGGATTGTCGCAAGACGTGGATTGGATAGCCCTGTCGTTTGTGAGGAAGGCAGAAGACATCCTGGACTTGAAACAAATCATCGGTGCCAGGGATAAAGACACGCGCGTGATTGCCAAAATCGAGAAACCGGAAGCCGTTGCCAACATCAAGGAAATTATCAAGGTAGCAGATGGCATTATGGTGGCGCGCGGCGATTTGGGGGTAGAAGTGCCTTTACAACGGGTCCCCCTGATTCAGAAAGACATTGTAGAAAAGTGCATTATCGCGGCCAAGCCCGTGATTATTGCCACCCAAATGATGGAGAGCATGATTTATGACAGCATGCCCACACGCGCAGAAATAAACGATGTGGCTAATGCTGTACTGGACGGTGCAGATGCCGTAATGCTAAGCGCGGAGACAGGCATTGGCAAATATCCTGTGCGGGTGGTGGATGTGATGAGCAGCATCATCAAAGATGTGGAGGAGGATAACCGTGTTTACTACAAAGGGAAAAAGCCCAATGCTACTTCCCCATCGTTTGCCAGTGATGAAGTTTGCTTTACCGCAGTGCGCATGAGCGATCACCTGGAAGCAAAAGCGATAATAGCCATGACCCGCTCCGGTTACACCGGTTTTAGGGTTGCCAGCTACAGGCCAAAGGCCAATGTATTCATCTTCACGGATAACCGTTCCCTGCTAAACAGACTAAGCCTTGTTTGGGGCGTTCGGGGCCTATTTTACGATGAATATGTGAGCACAGACCAAACCTTTCAGGATGTAACGGATATGCTAAAAGCAGAAGGAATTGTCAATCCCGGAGACTGTGTTATCAATTGCGCGAGCATGCCCATCCACAAAAAACAACGCACCAATACCATTAAGGTTACGTTTGTGGATTAGGTTATAGGTTATTACTTGCGAAACATATTGAACATGCCGCCCATTTTACCCATGAGGCCAAGCATGCCCGTGTCTAAGCCTAAAAACTTAAGTACACCGGCTGTATCTGCAGTATAACCGCCGGCAACAAACTTCTCCCTGAGGCCGCCCAGCACGAATGTCAGGCAAGTGGTTGCCAACATTTTTTTGCGCTCCAGTTCCCAATCCAGTGCATAATAGCTTTCGGCACACTTTAGTATCAGTTCCTGATAATAAACGCTTTCCTGCACCTGCGTTTCTCCGCCCTTTACCATTTCCTGCACTTCCTTAATTTTACCACTCATGGCCAATCCCTGCACGTAGCCCATGGCAGCCTGTGTGGTAATATCAAAATGGGCCTCGCTCTGGCTTTCGCAAAATCCAAATTCGTGGCCATGCCTCAAATGAAATTCCTTTCGGATGTCGTTTAAATGTTCCTGTAATTTTAACATATACAGAACAAAGTTCGGAAATCAAACACGTTTAATGCAAGCCAACTGGTGGGTTAATTTTCCTGCACTTTGGTTGAGAATACCTTTTTCGGTAAGATTATCAATACGAACGCGGCCACTGGCATGGATAATTTGCTGATTTGGCAAAACAATACCAACGTGATGGATACTGCCATTTTTTTCAAAAAAAGCCAAATCCCCGGGCAAAGCATCTGGCATTTGCACTTCAGCACCCAAGGCAACCTGCTGCGATGCATCGCGTGGCAATTTCTTTCCGGTCAAACCCATGGTTACCTGGGTTAAACCACTGCAATCCACGCCCCACACACTCCTGCCGCCCCAAAGGTATGGGCTGTGCAAGAAAAGTTTGGCAAGACTTACAGCATCGTGGTTTTCCGCTACAAAGGCACGCGCATCGGAATACATAAATTTATGTGATTCCAGGATGCAGCTGAGTGTTGACGGCAGCAAAGAACCCGGCGATAAATCAATACGGGCCTCTGGATTCAGGAGCATGGCCCCATGAACCAATACCGGTATATTCCAATCGTCATGAATTTCATGCTTTTCGGTAACATAATTATCGGGCACCCACCCACAATAGTTATCGTGGTTGCAGGCAACATAAAGCCAGTCATTTTTCCGCTCAACAAGCGTGCAGGTTTCTCCAAACAGCAGAGCCGTAACCATTTCCGAGGCCGAAGAAGCGGCTTCACGGAGTGGTGTCCAAGATTGCGTGCAAATGAAATTCATCATTCAAAAATGCGAAGAAAAATTCCGATCGGGTATGAAAATTTCCAATACTATTTTACAGATGCAGCCGCTCTTTGCGGTCCAGCAGTAATTCTTTGCTTTCTACATGATCCGGATCGGGCACACAACAATCAACAGGACAAACAGCTGCACACTGGGGTTCTTCGTGAAAACCGGTGCATTCTGTGCATTTATCCGGAACAATGAAATAAACTTCATTGCTAATCGGAGCAAATAGATCGTGTGCATCCACAACACTGCCGTTTGCCATGGCAAATTTGCCCGAAACGCCTGTCCCATCAGCAATTGACCACTCAATTCCGGCTTCATAAATTGCATTATTGGGGCATTCTGGTTCGCAGGCGCCGCAATTGATACACTCATCGGTAATAATGATTGCCATAATTTCTGCTGCAAAATTACAACAGTTGCGTATTTTCGAGAGCTGAAATTGAAACAAAAAATATGATTATCGGTGTATTGAGTGATATCCATGACAATATTCAACAGCTGGACAAGGCTTTGAACCACTTTTTGGAAGCAAAAGCAGAGGCTTTGGTTTTTTGCGGAGACTTTTGTGCGCCTTTCGCAGCAAGAAAACTTGCAGAAAGCGGATTACCCGTGCATGCCGTATTCGGAAACAATGACGGAGACCGGTTTGCCATTGCAAAAACTTGTGCCGGTTTTGACAACATGCATTTTTACGGCGAATATATTGGGGACGTAGACTCGCAGTTGAACCTGGGTGGATTGAAAATTGGGGTTAGCCACTACCCTTTCTACGCCAAAACAATGATTAAAACGGGTTGGTATGACTGCGTATTCTTTGGGCACAGCCACAAAGCAGAAAAACACAAGTACGGAAACGCCCTGTTGCTCAACCCAGGCGAGGTTGCGGGTGTTTTTGGCACTTCCAGCATTGCCATCATTGATGCGCAACAAAGAAGTTCCAGTATAATTGAACTGTAAATCCGATTAAAGCTTATCGGCTATTTCTTTCAAAACCTCAGGGTGGGCAATGGTGGCAATATGCTGCAATATTTTCCGGGTATTTTCTTCTGAAGGACCGGTATTGTGAATTTGAACATCGCAGCGAACCTTGTGGGGTAATATGTGTTTTTCCCAGGCAGGCATTACATGGTTATGCCACTGATAAAGGCTTCTTTCTTCGGGTATTCCCCGTTCTCGCATGTCTCTGGCCAGGCGCCTTTCAAGGCTAAGTTCCATATCGGCTTCAATAAAAATCCTGGAGGACAACAACCCATCTATTTCCGGAAAATCAAAAACAAACAAACCCTCTGCGATGATTACCGGCGCCGGATCAATGATATCAACCCTTTCCGGGGCATTGAAGTTTTCGAAATTGTATTTGCGCAGCAAAACCGGCTTATCTTCTATCAGCTTTAGTAAATCTTCCTGAAACTGTTCATGGTAGAGCGCATCGGGTAAATCGAAATTGGTGATGCCTTGATCGTCGGTTTTTTGCTCTTGCAGCGGTTTGTAGTAATCATCAAAACTGATGACCGAAACTTTCTCCTGCAATTTTTCCTTAAGCCGTTCTATGAAATAGGTTTTACCCGACCCACTGAGTCCGGTAATGCCAATTACACATTTTTCTGCTGCTGCCTTCACACGCTTTATTTTACCTTCTTTTTATAAAACTTACTTTTGATTTCTTCGCCTTCGTCATTGTACCACTGCTTTGCCAGTAAATTTCCTTTTTGATCATAAAACTTCCACAAGCCAATGGTAACGCCATGGTCGTATTCGCCTTCACGCATTTGATAATAGGAGGAAAAGCCATATTTCCAGTAACCATGTGGCTCTCCATCCTGATAATAGCCATAGGTTTCCAGATCACGGTCTTTCCAAACAGCATACCGGCCATCGCGCTTTCCCATTTTGTAGGTTTCCAGGCTTAAAGTGTCCCCTTTGAATCCAAATTTAATGAACGAACCATGCTTTTCTCCTGACAGGTAATGTTCTTCTGCAATCAACTTGCAGTTAATATCATCATAAACCCTGAAAACACTGTCCATTTTGCCCATTTTAAAATAGCTTTCTTCTGCAGGGCATCCGCTTTTGTGGTATTTGTAATTTGCACCATTTTTAACCCCCATGGCATACGTAACCTGATAGCGTGGCAAACCACTGGGGTACCAGGCAAAAACATCGCCATTGGGAATATCATTCACAAAAGTGGCCGTTTGCTCTTTGTTGCCATTGGTGAACCAGGTGTAACTATTTCCGTGCCTGATTCCGGATTTGTATTCGCTTGAATATTGTTTATTGCCATTCGGATAGTAACCGATGATTTCACCTTCCAGCAAGCCATTGCTGAAATTTCCGGTATTTTTAATCGCTCCATCCGGATAATAATAGGCGTATTCGCCGTGCTTAATACCTTGTGACCAGTTTTCGCGGGCCACCAATACATTTTTCTCGGTAAACTCCTTGTACTCCCCGTCTTTATAGCCGTTCACCCAATGGGTTTCTTCATTTACAATTTTATTGTCCCACAACTTAATACTGATGCCATTATAGGGCCTGTTTTTGGAGTAGGCAACACCATTGCGCATTTCCAGGTTTTCTGCAAAAATCTTTGGTGTTTTCGGGGTGGTTTGGGCCATGGATAGTTGGGCAGCTACCGGCAAACCCATCAGCACCAAACGAAGGGAGATTTTCATCATCATTTATTTTTCAAAAATAAGAAGGACCATTAGTTTTGCATCGCGTCTATTTTCCACATGAATATTGATAAGGTGCGTGACATTTGCCTGAACCTACCCATGGTTACCGAGGAATTTCCTTTTGATGACCGGGTAATGGTTTGGAAAGTGGCCGGTAAAATATTTTGCCTGGGCGATATCACCACGTTTGAAAGCATAAACCTCAAGTGCAACCCGGAGAAGTCGGCCGAATTGAGGGAATCCTACTCCCAAATAGTTCCGGGCTGGCATATGAATAAAACGTTTTGGAACACGGTTTATTTTGAAGGGTTACCAGAAAAGCTCGTTGAATCCTTAATTTTGCATTCATATCAAGAAGTGGTACGAAAATTGCCCAAGAAAGTTCAAATAATCATCCAAACAAACCATGAATAAGTTATTATTAGGTATTGCTACCCTGTTTATCGTTGGCTTTGCCAATGGTCAGGCTTCTTCTAAAAAAACAACACAGAACAAGAAATCTCATAACATGGACCAAATTCCGCAAATTATCCAATCTCAGCCCGATGGCCTGTATGCAGAAATGCAGACCAATAAAGGCAGTATTTTTTTAACCCTTCACTTTAAACAAACACCGCTTACCGTTTGCAACTTCGTAGGCCTGTGTGAAGGAAAAATCAACAACAACGCCAAGCCAGCAGGTCAACCGTATTACGATGGGCTTAAGTTCCACCGTGTAATTCCAAACTTCATGATTCAGGGCGGTGACCCACAGGGCAATGGTTCCGGCGGACCCGGCTATAACTTCGACGACGAATTCTCTGCCGATTTAAAACATACCGGTCCAGGTGTATTGTCTATGGCCAATGCTGGTCCTGGAACCAATGGCAGTCAGTTTTTCATCACGCATGTAAAAACAGATTGGCTCGATGGCAAACACTCCGTATTTGGTAAGGTAATTGAGGGCCAGAATGTGGTAGACAGCATTGCACAGGGCGACAGCATCCTGCACATGCACATTTACCGCAAGGGAGCAGAAGCAACCGCGTTCATGGCCGACCAAAAAGCATTTGATCAATTGCAAGCTCCGATGAAAGCGGCCAAAGAGGCCCGTTTCAAATCACAGGATTTTGCACGCTTTGATGAAGAAGTGTTGAAATTGCACCCAACTGCCAAAAAGACAGCCAGCGGTTTGTGGTATGTGGTGGAAAAAGCCGGTACAGGCGCACAAGCCGTGAAAGGTAAAGACGTGAAAGTACATTACAGTGGCAAACTTGCCGATGGTATGGAATTTGACAATTCATACAGCAGGAATGAACCCATCGCTTTCACGCTCGGTGTAGGACAGGTTATTCCGGGTTGGGACGAAGGCATTGCATTGATGACCGTTGGTTCCAAATACAAACTCATCATCCCATCCAGCCTGGGTTATGGACCAAGGGGAGCCGGCGGTGTGATTCCGGGAAACAGCACCCTGATATTCGATACAGAACTCATGGAAGTGAAATAGGTTTAACATGCTGAATATGACAGCGAACTTTGAATCAATTAAAATCCAATTCGAAAAAAATACCGCAGAGATTTGCGGTATTATTTTTGAAATAGACGAGCGTACTTTTTTCAGAAAGCCGGAAACAAGCGGCTGGTGTGTTGCAGAAATCATAGAGCATTTACTTATTTCAGATAAAACGGGCTTGTTTGCCATTGTGAGGAAAACACTCCCCACTGAGAGAAATCCCTTGGAAATTCTCAGCTTGCTGGAAGAGAGAAGCAAAGACAAAGGTGCAAGGTTACAGGCCCCGGAAGCCGCAGAACCCAGAGGAATTTTCAAAACCCGTGACGAAGCCATTGCTGCATGGAAGGATAACAGAGAAAAGGTGTTGAAAAAAGTTACTTCCGAAAACATCTGGATGCTTGCTGCCGGTTTTGAACACCCAAAGCTGGGTATGTTGACCGTGGCGGAATGGATGCTTTTTATGTGCTGGCACAGCGAACACCATTTAACCCAAATTGAGCGCTGCATTAAGGTTTCTTAGGGTTTCAGTCATTATGATTTGAGGAAACAGACTGGCAATAGGGCAATCCAGAAGGTTTGCTTTTAGCGCTGTTGAAAACTACTGAATTAGTTTCCTGCACACAGCCCCGTTCAGGCTTAATTTTGTAACCCGTAGCGACACTTTCACTTCGCTTTCACCTATGAAAAAAGCCAAATACGTCTTCGTTACGGGTGGGGTTACCTCCTCTCTGGGCAAAGGCATTATCTCTGCTTCGCTGGCTAAGCTCTTACAAGCCAGGGGTTACAGTGTAACCATCCAAAAGTTCGATCCGTACATCAACGTAGATCCGGGAACCCTAAACCCCTATGAGCATGGAGAATGCTATGTAACCGAAGATGGCGCAGAAACAGATTTGGATCTGGGGCACTACGAACGTTTTTTGAACATTCCAACGTCACAAAACAACAACGTTACTACAGGCCGGGTTTACCAAACGGTGATTGAAAATGAGCGCCGCGGTGATTATTTGGGTAAAACAGTTCAGGTAATTCCGCACATCACCGACGAAATTAAAAAGCGCATGCGCTACCTGGGTGAAAGTGGCGAATACGATATCGTGATTACGGAAATAGGCGGAACTGTTGGCGATATTGAATCTTTGCCGTATGTGGAAAGCGTGCGTCAGCTGGTTTGGGAACTTGGACAGGAAAACGCCCTCGTTATCCACCTTACCCTCATTCCTTACCTGTCCGCTGCCGGAGAATTAAAAACAAAACCAACCCAACACAGTGTAAAAATGCTGTTGGAACAAGGCGTTCAGCCCGATATTCTCGTTTGTCGTACAGAAAAGCATTTAACACTTGAAATGCGCAAGAAGATTGCGTTATTCTGCAATGTTCAGCAAAATGCGGTGATTGAGAGCATTGATGTGAGCACCATTTATGAGGTGCCCATGGTTATGCTGAAAGAAAAACTCGATAAGGTTGTATTGAGCAAACTGAAGCTTAACTCCAAAATAGAACCCGACCTGGAAAGCTGGCAGAATTTCCTGTTCAGGCTGGAACACCCAAAAAGCGAGGTTCGCATAGCCCTGGTGGGCAAATATGTAGAGCTGCCCGATGCCTACAAATCCATCAACGAAGCATTTATACACGCCGGTGCCGCCAACGAATGCAAGGTAAATGTTACCTATGTGCACAGCGAATTGATAACTGAAGGCAATGCTCCGCACAAACTGAGCGGCTTTGATGGTATTCTGGTTGCCCCCGGATTTGGCAGCCGTGGTATAGACGGAAAGCTCACTGCGGTCAAATATGCAAGAGAAAACAACATTCCTTTCTTCGGAATATGCCTGGGTATGCAATGCTCAGTTATAGAATTTGCGCGGAATGTACTTGGCCTCAAAGATGCCCATTCATCCGAAATGGACAGCCAATCCCAAAATCCAGTGATTGACCTGATGGAAAATCAGAAAAAGATTAGCCATATGGGCGGCACCATGCGACTGGGTTCCTACACCTGCGACCTTGCCAAGGGCAGCCATGCTCTAAAGGCCTATGGCAAAGCCAAAATCACCGAAAGACACCGCCACCGCTACGAGTTTAATGATATTTACAAAAAACGAATGGAGGAAGCCGGAATGAAAATTACCGGTACAAAT
>CANKVN010000026.1 GCA_947487055.1 Flavobacteriales bacterium | reverse complement strand
CCGCCATAGCACCCTACCAAACCGCCATTATGGGCGTAGCGGCTATTTTCTTTTTGCAAACATTCACACCCGGCATGGTTATTACCGATGCTGCGGTGAGGCTGGCCCTGCCCGCACTGGTATTCGCTACCCCGCCCGCTGCTCAACCCTTGCTTTTAGGAATCGCGGTGATGAATTACTTTTACAACGTATTGCTGCCGGGCTTTGTGGGCCTGGTCGTTATCCTGAGCCAAAAAAGATTTAGAAAATGATGGGTATTGCGTTTGCATTATTGCTGGTAATAGCAGGATTTGCAGGCTTGTTTCCAGCCGTTTATCGGTTTAAAAACCATGCTTTTTCGGGCAAGCAGAACCATGCAGATGTTTCATTTTCCATCCTGGTGGCTTGCAGAAACGAAGCCGCCAATTTGCCCCGGCTAATCGAATCAATCGCAGGTGGCCATTACCCCATGCATTTGCTCGAACTGATTATTTGTGATGACCACAGCACCGACGAAACCGCAACCGTCATTGAGGAAGTCCAGGCTGCTGCTGCGTTTCGCATTGTATTCACCGAAATTAACGCCGAAATCGGCAAAAAGGCAGCCATCCGAAAGGCCGTGGAACTGGCTACTTCTGAACACCTTTTTCTCACCGATGCCGACTGTCTGTTGCCCGAAGATTTATTCCCCTTTTTACAAGAAGTAATCAAATCAAAAGCACCTAAAATGCTTGCGGGTCCTGTGTCATACGGGGGTAACCATTCTTTCCTGCACAGCTATCAATGCATGGAAAGTGCGCTGCTGCTGGCACTCACCAGCGATGCTTTCAGCAAAAAACAAGCGCTCATGGCCAATGGAGCCAATATCTACGTTCAAAAAGACCTGTTTATGGCCGCAGAAAGCGCACGCACCGACTTCCACATCCCCGGCGGTGACGACGTGTTTTTGGTGCAGTATGCCATGAAGCAGTTCCCGCATCAAACACTATTTATGGCCTCCCCGGCAAATCAGGTTCACACCTGCAGCGAGAAAAGCTGGAAAGATCTGATTAACCAGCGGGTGCGCTGGGCCGCCAAAGTAAAATACCAAAAACATCCCGCAGGCATGCTCTGGCAATATGCAGCCTTTGTTTTTGCATTCATTTATGCTGTGTGCATCCTCGGCTGGCCCTGGATGGGCTGGGAAATTCCTGCAGTACTCATTGTAGGAAAAACAACAGCAGACTGGATAATTTTTCGCCGGCTAAAATCCCTTTTTGATTACCGTTTTCCCAACAACCATGTGCTTATCTACAGCATTATTCAGCCATTTTTCATACTAATAATAGGATTAAAAACTGCCTTAGGCAATTACACGTGGAAAGGTAGAAATTTTGACAAACACCCGCATTAAGAACCAATTGCTTATTTTCGCAAACATGCGCTTGTTGCTCTTGCTTTTCGGACTATGGTGTATTGATGCGCAATCTCAGTGCAGCGATAGTTTTTCGGATGGTGAACTGAATAATAATCCACGCTGGTTCTACACGAACACCGATTTTGAAGTCCTAAGCGGAAGGTTACACACCACCAACGCCATCGGTGGTACGGTTAAATTTGGGATTTCAACCCCATGCAATGCCCAAACTGCCGAGTTCTGCTCCTATGAATTTCAATACCTCATTAACCCCAGCAGCGCCAATTATTCCGATTTTTGGATTGCTGCAGATACCTGGGTAGAAAAAGCAAGCAATGGCTACTTTATCAGGGCCGGAAACACCAAGGATGAAATAAGCCTTTACCGCATCACCAATGGCACTGCAACAGAAATCATCTCAGGTGCAGACGGCGAACTCAACAAAACCAACAACCATTACCAGGTATGGATTTCACGCAATGCGGATTCTGTAAGCCTTTACCGCAAAGACATCAACACCGGCATTGTGGTGAAAGAAGGCACCATCAGTGATCCCGACTTTGGCAAAGGCAAATATGCAGGTATTTTGATTGCCCAAAATGGAACAACCGCCATCGGGAAACACTATTTCGACAATATTTATATCGGTAAAAAAATAGTAGATACCCTGGCACCGCGCATGGTGAAAGCCGCGTTCATTTATCCAAACCAGGTGTCGGTAACCTTTACCGAACCCATTAAAAACCCGCTCCCACAAAACTTTTCCCTTTATTTAAACGGGAATTTAATCGGGAATCCTACTTCCATTATCCCCAATTATTATATACCGGAAAATTGCACCCTGGTATTTTCACAGCCGCTAAAAACCAATACCACATTCGTGCTAAACAACAGTGGAACCGAGGATGAAAATGCCAATCCCTCCAAACTCCACAGCATTGGCTTTTTATCCTTGTTCGCAGATACCGCAAAACAAAACGATATCATCTTCACGGAAATAATGGCAACCCCTTCACCAAGCATTGCAGGGCTGCCAACGGAAGAATATGTAGAAATTTACAACAGAACACCAAAGTACATTAGCCTTAATAATTATAAGCTCAGTGATAAGAGCACAACCGTATTGCTCCCCGATTCTGTGTTAGCTCCCTTTACCTACCTGACCATTTCAAAAAACACCGCCCTGAAATTGGATTCCCTAGGGGCCTGGATTGGATTGACCTCTTTACCATCACTGAACAACGAAGGGGATCAGCTTACCCTGCAAAACCACCGAGGTGAAAAAATTTGCGAAGTAACCTACACTTCGAACTGGCACACCGATGCCTTGAAACTCAAAGGTGGTTGGAGCCTTGAGCGCATTGACACGGGTTATTATTGTATAAATAACAATAACTGGAGCAGCAACACCAGCGGAGGAGGAAGCCCCGGCGCACCCAACACCATTGCGGGTAAGATTCCAAAACCGGATGCCTTTTTGAGCCATATAGATGTACCCGAACCGGATATTACTGTGCTCTATTTCTCCATCCCCGTAGACAGCGCAACGGTGTTTAACCTTGGTAATTATTCGCTGGAATCCACATCTGCGCAGCCTTTTCGCGTAGCAGCCTACGAAAACCAGGGTGCCACCATTTCCCTGAAATGGCTGAATGCTTTCACACCCAATAAAGCAGAAACCCTGCTGGTGCAAAACCTGAAAAGTTGCGGCAACAACAACTTCAGCAAAGAGACCGTTTTGTTTGGAAGACCGGACACCGCAAGCCGTATCTCAGGCTTGTTTATCAATGAGGTGTTGTTTGACCCCAAAACCAACACTTCCGATTACCTGGAATTGACCAATGCCGGTAAAAACATCATCTCGTTAAATAACATCAGTGTGGCCTCCATCAATGATTCCGGCTTGATTAACGCGGTTTCCGGCGCCATAAATACAAGGTTATTGTTACCCGGACAATATTTAGCCCTTACCCAGGATCCTGATGCCATCAGGAAATCTTATCCCAACCACGACAAACGCGCCATTCAATTGCTGGAAGACCTGCCCGGAATGTCGAACGATAAAGGCAATGTTAAGGTTATTACCCTTGCAGGACTTACCCTGGATAGTTTGGCCTATGAAGATGATTTTCACAGCCCCATATTGTCGGATGTTGATGGCGTTTCGCTGGAAAAAACAAGACCAAACGCTCCTTCAAACGACAAGCAATACTGGACAAGCGCGGCCTCTTCAGCGGGTTTTGGAACCCCGGGTTTACCCAACTCGCAATTTGCACAAAACACAGGCTACGTAAAAAAGTACTTTAGCCTGTTAACACCAGTTTTAACCCCCAACAACGACGGCAATACCGATTATTTGCAGGTGCAATGTACTTTGCCACGGTCGGGATTCTGGGTAACCATGACCATCATTGGGGAAAATGGATTTACGGTTGCCACTCCTTTTAATAATTTTTCGGTAGCTGCCGATGCCATATTGCAATGGGATGGAACCACCACAAATGGCGGCATGCTGCCAGCCGGTAACTACATTGCCCTGCTTGAAGGATTCCACACCGATGGGCAGCGAATTAATGGCAAATTAACCCTTTCGGTAAACCGCTAATGCCAGATATCCACGCATGGAAATCCCGCTGGGTTGCCGCGCTGTCTGGCATGATGGACGAAGCTGAAGCAGAAGCCAATTTTCGGTTCTATTCACAATGGCTGTCTGATCAACAGCTGGAATTTGCCGAAGATTCATTTGGCGAAACGCTGGAACGCTTAAAAAACCACGAACCCATCCAATATATTCTTGGAGAAGCCTGGTTTTACGGAAAGCCTTTTTATGTGGATAGCCACACCCTGATACCACGACCGGAAACGGAAGAACTTTGCGATTTAATCCTAAAACAACTCCCGGACTTGACCATGAGCATTGTGGATGTTGGAACAGGATCCGGCTGCATACCCGTTACGCTATTGCAACACAGGCCCAATTGGCAGGCAACGGCGCTTGATATTGATGCAGGGGCGCTGGCCGTGGCTAAGATAAATGCCGAAAAACATGGTGTTTCCAACAGGCTTCAACTGATACAACACGATTTTCTGGCAGCCCTGCCTACTGTATCGGCAAACCTTATTGTTTCCAATCCACCCTATATTCATTCCTCAGAAGCTGCAGCAATGGACCATAATGTTTTGGCGTTTGAGCCGCATGCAGCGCTGTTCCCCGAAGGTTCAGATGTACTGATCTTTTACAGGCAACTGGCCGCACTCCTGGATACACAAACCCAAAACTGCGCGCTATGGGCTGAAATCAACCCCAGGTATGCAGGCGAAACACTGGAATTGTTTCATAAATTCAGGAAACACCAGCTGCACACGGATATGAGCGGCAAATGGCGGTTTCTTGAGGTGGTTAAATAAAAAAGGGGCTCCTTTGGAACCCCTTTTTATTTATAGAACCGGTTTTTATTATTTACCTAAACTAATAACACCGTCTTTGCTTTTCTTAAGTTCACCACTCTTATAAATCTGTGTGAGTGTGGTGTAGATACCTTGGTAGAAGCGCTTTTTGTCGCTTTCGCCGCTGTTGGCATACAATGCAGCAATCAAATCACCAGATTTAATTGACTTGCCCAAACCTTTCATGTAATCGATGATCATGGTTTTTTTGGTTGGCTGTCCTTTACGGGGCCTTCCACCACGTTTTTTGGTGCTTTTGGGAGGACGACCACGGCGTGCCGCAGGCTTCACTGCTTTTGGCCTTCCTGGCTTGCGGCCACTTTTGGCAGGACGCCCCGGGGGACGACGTTTGGCCTTCATGCGCTCCTTCAGCTTCTCGATTTTTTTGGTGGCTTTTGCTTCTGCTTTCTCTAATGATTTGGCCGCCTTTGCCTCTATTTTGGCAATTTGTTTTTCAGCAGCCATTTTAGCCTTTTTAAGGGCCACGGCCATTGATTTAATCTCCTTTTCAATTGACTCAAAAATATTGATTGCTGGCTTTACAGGCCTGCGACCGCGCTTTTTACCTTGAACCTTATTTTTAGAACCGGGTTTACGGCCCCTTTTTTTGGGCTCAGCTGAAACTACAGGTGCTGCAGATACTTGCTTTGCTTCCGTTTTAGGTTTTCTTGCCATCTTAATTTTAGTTTGTAATTATTAGTGCAAAAATTATATTTTTTTTTAATAAATCAAAATATAAATCAAAAAAACCCTAATTAATTTACATTAAAATGAAAATACACCGCCCTACAAAATATATATTTAATTGATTTACTTATTGTTGCAATTTGCGTTTTCAAATGATTATTATCTTTTTCAAAAAAATAACAACCCCTTTTTTAGACCTATCTTTTTAAACTAAATCAAATTTCTTAATGTTTTTTATTAATATTTGGTATGATAAAAATCAATAACTGCAGAAGATTCAATCATAATTTAATAGGTTATTTAACTTCACTCACCCTTTTCACATGCATTTCAACACAATTTTTTTTAAGTATTGATTAACCAATAGGGGTATACTTTCGGTAGTTTTGTGGGAGCATTGTCTTACCTGAACCACATCAACGATCCTGCCGATATTTCCGGTCTTTCCCCCTCCCAGCTGGGTGAATTGGCCACTGAATGCCGCGAATTTCTTATTGAAACCATTTTGGAAAATGGCGGCCATTTCGCCGGAAACCTGGGTGTGGTGGAATTAACCGTTGCACTGCTTGCTGTATTTGACACAACATCAGACCGCATAGTCTGGGATGTCGGGCACCAAAGCTATGTTTACAAAACCCTTACCGGGCGAAGGGATTCCCTCCATACCATAAGAAATTACGAAGGCATTTCCGGATTTCCGAAATTGGGTGAAAACAATGCAGACCATTTTGGAACAGGCCACTCCAGTACCGCCATTTCAGCGGCCCTTGGCATGGCCATGGCAGCCCGGCTGAAAAATGAAACCGGCAAAACCCACATTGCCATTGTAGGCGATGGCGCACTTTCCGGAGGAATGGCGTTTGAAGCCCTCAACAATGCAGCCGCCCTTCAGCCAAATTTGCTGATCATCGTCAATGATAATCAAATCAGCATCGATCCCAGCACCGGGGCCATCAATGAGCATTTGGCCAACATCACGAACCAAAGCAGTAATATATTCACCAACCTGAACCTGGCTTACCATGGCCCAATAGATGGTCACGACATCAATGCGCTCCTGGATGCTTTGCACCGCTTAAAATCAGAGCAGGGCGCCCGTGTATTGCATGTAAAAACCATTAAAGGCAAAGGTTTTCCGGCGGCAGAAGCCGAACAAACCAAGTGGCACAGCACCACCAAATACACCAAAATTTCTACCGAGAAACAGTCTGCATTACCCAAATGGCATGAAGTTGCAGGCGACACCATGTTTGCCATAGCTTCGCAAAACCAAACAGTGGTGGGCATTACGCCTGCTATGCCCAGTGGAAGCGGTTTGGTAAACTGTTTCAAAGAAATGCCCAGCCAATTCTTTGATGTGGGCATTGCAGAGCAGCACGCAGTCACATTTGCAGCAGGTCTGGCCACCTCCGGAATTAAGCCCTACCTGTTTATCTATTCCACTTTTTTGCAACGGGGCTACGATCAGGCCATTCACGATGTCGCCCTGCAGCAATTGCCTGTCGTTTTTTGTATCGACCGTGCAGGCCTGGTTGGTGAAGATGGCCCTACACACCATGGCGCATTCGACATTCCGATGCTGCGCTGCATCCCGAATATCAAACTGCTGGCACCGGCCACCAAAACAGAACTGGAAGCCATGATGCAAATGGCACAGCACTATCCATACCCGCTAGCCATTCGCTACCCCAAAGGCAGCATTCCTGAATGGTCATGGGATTTTGAGGCGGATTCCATCCTGGATCATCCTGGAGTTTGTTTAACCGAAGGCAACACCACAGCCATTCTCAGTACAGGCCATGCCACCCATCTGGCAGCTGAGGCCATCAAATTGGCCCCGAACCATGCCGCCCATTATCACTTCCCCGTCATTAATCCGCACAAGCCAACCCAATTGTTGCAACTTATTGCAAACAACTTCCGGCACATCATTACCATTGAAGATGGTGCAATTAAAGGCGGATTTGGCGAAGCCCTGTTTCAGGATTTATATGCATTGGGCTATAAAGGAAGCATTCATCATTTGGGAATCCCTGACCATTTTATCACCCATGGCAACAACCGCCTGCTTTACCGGGATTGCGGCTATTCTCCGGAGCGAATCTCGCAGGTTTTGAAAAGCCTAAACCAGTAATCCTACCCAGTTGTTAATCAATTGCTGGCCTTGAGGGGTAAGAATACTCTCCGGGTGAAACTGAACTCCTGTTATGGGCAATTCCCGGTGTTGAACGGCCATTACCTCCCCATCGCACATTGCGGTAACCTGCAAGGGACCATTTGCCGGAATATCATCCAAAACAAGGCTGTGATACCTCCCTACCTGCATGGGATTGGGCAACCCGTTAAAAATACCCATTCCACCATGCTCAATATTCCTTGGTTTGCCATGAACCGGAACCCTGGCCGTTTTTAGGGCACATCCAAAATGCAATCCTATGGCCTGATGACCCAGACAAATACCCAATATGGGCATTTTACCGGCGGCTGAATTCAAAACTGGCATCAGGTTACCCGCTTCCAATGGGGTGCAAGGCCCCGGACTAACCACCATCCCATGGTAATTAAAATCCACTGCTGAAGGTTCTAATTCATCATTCCTCCGTAATTCCACCTCTGCACCGGCAATGCGCAGATAATGGACCAAATTCCAGGTGAATGAATCGTAATTATCCAGCAACAATATCTTCAAGGTACAAATTTTTTGGTTACACCAGCCATAAAAGCCTTCCCGTAATCGGGCTCAAAATAAGCAGTATCAGCAAATTCACCAGCATTAAATTGCCTTGCTATTTCACTGGCAAATTCAGAAGCCTGGGGCAATCCGTCATACCCCGGAGCATCTGCATGCTCTGGTACCAGTTGTTTCATCTTATCTGTTGCGTTCCCGCAAAAAACAATTTGCTTGTGCTCCAGTATTTGCCACGCACCCGGAGCCAGTATTTTAGCCGCAAGTGGTTCTATTTGTTGGAATTGATGGTCATAAACCGCATAAAACACCTCATCCCTTCTGGCATCCACCATACAAACATAAGCATCCCCGGAAATGCCATGATTACTGGCCTGCAAGGCCATAACCTTTAATCCATCCGCCGCAATGAGCGGAATATCCAGTCCAAAGCAAAGTCCTTTTGCAAGGCTGGCACCTATCCGCAATCCGGTGTAGGAACCAGGTCCTTTATTGACAGCAACAGCCAACAAATCACCGGTATTGATTCCCGCCAGGGTCATCACTTTTTCAACCATACCGGGCAAAAGCTCTGCATGTGCATTGGGTTGCTCGGAATACAAACTGCCAAGGCTGTTACCCTTTGTATCGCAGATTGCCACAGACCCAACCGGTCCCGAAGATTCTATCATCAAAATCATAATGGGCCTGTTAGTTTTTTAAAATGACCATTTAGCCGTATTCGCTCTTTCATTTGCTGCACCCCAGCTAGGGCTGCAAGTGTATTTTTCAGGTGGTTGATGATATACAATTGCCGCTCTGATGCACTTTTCAACGCTACCAGTTCTATTTCCTGCCCGGTTGTTAAACCGCATTTGTGCACCCAAATTGAAAAATCTGCCATTGGATCCGGTGTTTTTTCCCCCTGCGAATTGGTGAGTGAATAAAGCTCCTTCAACAGGTCGGCGATGCGCAATTTAAGTTCTTTGTCTTCATTATCTATGAATGGAATGAAGCGAACAAACCCGGCTGAATACAGTTTACCGGATGCTGTTTGCTGAAAGTCCAATACCTCAAATCTTCGCCCTGCGTAACATTCAATGTCCATTTCCCCATCGGGCCAGGTTTGAATGAGTTGCACATCTTTCAATTCCATTCCGGTACCCTCCAGCTTTCCCTGATGCACAATGGGCATTCCAAAGGAACCGTTTTCCCTGATCGCCTCACCAATCAATTGTTTATAGCGGGGTTCGAAAATATGCAGTCGCACCTTTTCGCCTTCGAACACAACGAGCTCCAGCGGAAAAAAGGGCAGGTAATTCATAAATAGGAATGCAAAACTAAAGATACATTTCCTAAAGTTTGCAGCAATTTAATTTGGCCTTAAATTTGATAATCCTTTAAACTAAAAAAGCAACCTCATGAAAAACAACTTCACCATCCTCACGGCATTGATGCTGGCAGTAACCGCCATCTTCTTCTTTTCTTCTTTCAAACAAGCAAAATCCGCAGCAGGTAAATCAAAACTGATGCAACTCACTTCCGTTGAAAGCCTGGTAGGCGGAGGAGCAGCGCGTTCGCGCCTGATTGCATCCAATGCAGAAGGCAACATTCAGGAACAAGAACTGGGACACTTTTTTAGCCTGGTAGGCATAAAATTTGACAATATCCGCTCCAATGATATTACCATTGCTGCAAAGCTGGAGGAATACATCAATGATGGCTGGGAATTGATAAGCAGCAACAGCTCTTTCGCAACAAGACCATCAAGCACCGGCGGGGATAATGGCATTCTTATTACGCGCTATGTACTTAAAAAGTCCACTGAGTAAGCGCCTCATTGCTTACCTTTGCAAGGCAAATTAACAACAATGCAGGACGTTTATATCGTAGGTGCCATGCGCACTGCCATGGGTAGCTTCAATGGCTCTCTGGCTTCAGTAAGTGCTCCCCGGCTGGGTGCAGCGGCTATCAAAGCAGCTTTGGAAAAAAGCGGCGTTTCTCCCGAAGCCGTTCAGGAAGTTTATATGGGCTGTGTACTTCAGGCAGGCGTAGGACAAGCACCCGCCAGACAAGCAGCAAAGTTTGCCGGTATCCCGGACCATGTTCCTGCAACCACCATCAACAAGGTATGTGCCAGCGGCATGAAATCGGTGGCATTGGCAGCCCAAAGCATTATGCTGGGGCAAAACGATGTTGTTGTGGCCGGCGGCATGGAAAACATGAGTATGGTTCCCCATTACCTGCCAAATAGCCGTATAGGAACGAAATACGGAAACATCACCATGCTCGACGGCCTCCAGCACGATGGCCTTACCGATGTATACAGCAATTCATTAATGGGCACCTGTGCCGAGTTGTGCGCCAAAGAATACGGTTTCTCGCGCGAAGACCAGGATACATTTGCCATCAACAGCTATAAACGCTCCGCCGCCGCATGGGCTGCAGGTAAATATGCTGCTGAAGTTACACCCGTCACGATCAGCACCAGAAAAGGCGATGTGGTATTTGCAGAAGACGAAGAATATAAAAATGTCAATTTCGACAAAATACCGGCCCTGAAACCGGTATTTGCCAAAGAAGGAACTGTTACTGCAGCAAATGCAAGCACCATGAATGATGGCGCGGCAGCCCTGGTGCTGGTTAGTGGTCAAAAATTGAAAGAACTGGGCCTCACACCACTTGCACGCATAGCCGGTTTTGCCGATGCTGAACAAGCACCTGAATGGTTCACCACAACACCAAGCAAGGCACTCCCAATAGCCACTTCACGCGCAGGTATTGAAGTTAAGGATTTGGATTTTGTGGAATTCAACGAGGCGTTTTCCGTGGTTGGATTGGCAAACAACAAGATTTTAAATTTAGATCCGGAAAAGGTGAATGTAAATGGTGGCGCTGTTTCCATGGGCCATCCACTTGGTGCTTCCGGTGCCCGCATTTTGGTTACCCTGGTTCATGTTTTGCACCAAAACAACGCCCGCTGGGGCGGTGCAGGCATCTGTAACGGAGGTGGCGGCGCCAGTGCCATGGTTATTGAAAAATGCTAATTCCGCTGCGCTGCACTGCCATATAACGGATATTCGTTTTATGGAAACCAATAAATCAGGCCTATCATACGTTATCTCTTAACCATGTTCAGGTATATTTTCTTTTTCATAGTGATTTTTCAAAATATGGCCTGGGGAAAAGGACGGGACAGTATTGCGCTACAAACGCTGATTAATGCGGAAAATCGGCTTAAATCCATAGCCCCCAGCATTATTGCAAATGGAACAGACGAAGAGCGTACAGCAGCAGCCTGGCAGCTTTACAGCACCCTGGACACCATGCTTTCTTTGCCCGAAAGTTTTGATTACCCGTGGGATTCATTGCGCAGCCGCACCGTTTCAATCATCGTTTCCCCGGACCGCAAGGTAAAACTCTATACCTGGAATCTGGTTTTGGGTGATGGCCGATTTAAGCATTTCGGTTACCTGCAAACACGCAGAAAAAAAACCATAGAAACCTACCCACTGCTGGATACGGCTAAAAAATACAAACCCGAAATGCTGGACGAAGAATTGGATCCTGCTTCCTGGATGGGGGCTTTGTATTACAACATCATTCCATTCAAAAAACAAGGCAAAACCATGTATGTCTTATTTGGTTTTGACGGCAGCACCATACACAGCAACAAGGCAATCATGGATGTTCTCTGGCTTTCCAAAGCTGCACCTGTATTTGGATACCCTGTTTTTCGCCAGGGCGAAACTGACCCGAGTGCCGAATGCCGTGTGGTATCTGAATGCCACAACGATGTGAAACTGGCATACCACTACGAACCGGATAAGAAGATAATCATTGCCGACAAGCTGGCCCCGGCTTTTCAGGAAGCCACCGGCGACGCCTACTACTATATTCCAAGCGGCGATTACGATGTTTACCAAAAAAACAAAAAAGGCACCTGGGTGCGCTACGACCTAAAAGACTGGGATTTGGGACAAGGTGAAATGAAACCCGTGCCTGCAACAAGACCTGCGCCTCCAGTTTTAGTGCCGGAAAAATAGCATTAAATGCAAATGCCAATGGTGTTCATCTTGGCATGGGTTTCTTCCCATTCATCGGCCGGAATGCTTTTGGTGTTGATACCGGCGCCAGCATAAAGTACCGCAGCATCAGCAAACAAGCGGCAACAACGGATATTCACCCATAGGTGCGGCTGATTAGAATGGCTAAAACCCAGCCAGCCCGCAAACAAACAACGTGTATCACCCTCATTTTTTTGTATGTAGGACAATGCCGATGAACGGGGTAAACCACCTACTGCGGGCGTGGGATGTAACTGTTGCACCAGGGTTTCAATCTTTTCTTCAGACAATCGAAAACGATATTCCTTTACAAGGTGCTCCAACTGGCCGGCCAATATGGTTTCTGTGGCACTTTCTTCCAATACTGTTGCACCAGCCTGTCCCAGAATTTCTTCAATGAATTGCTGTGTAGCCAGATTCTCCTCCATCTCCTTTTCGGTCCACTTTGCTGCAGTTGAAGCCAATGTGCCTGCCATAGAAACCGTCTTCCAGGCCCCTGTATGCGGCTGAATAAGGATTTCCGGACTTGCACCAAGCCATAAACCAAAGGCTGGTAAATAAACCAGGCTAACCATGGCATCAGGATAATTTTTTTCGGCCTCAAGAAATGCATCAAACACAGACCGGGTGCGGTTTGCTAAACGAAATCTGGCAGCTACAGCTTTTCGCAACTTGCCGGATTGTATGCCTTCCTGAATCAAATGCAGGTAGGTTGCCCAGTTTTCCTCATCCATAGGCCGCAAAGCCGGAGCAGGTTCCAATGCTAACGCCTCAGCCATTCCCCTTAAAAGGATTAAATCAGCCGTTACTTCCCCTGAAATAGCCATAATGGGCGATTCTTTGTCCCACGGTTGCACCAGAAATTGATGTTGAGCCTCCTGCATAGTTCCCGGTGCAAGCGGCGAAAACCGGCCTGAAACTCCCATGATACCGGCGCCCGGACTTCTCCATATGGCAAATCCTGTATTCACTGCTGTATTGGCATCACAGCCATGGTTATGCTTCCTTTACAAACCAGTTTCCCGGCAGACTGAAAAATGGAAACATCCCAAACCTGCGAGGTTCTGCCAATATGAACCGGAACAGCTTTGGCTGTAACCACATCGCCCTTAAAGGCAGGCTTTATATGGTTGCAGGTTACCGCCTGGCCAAATGCCACAAAGCGGTTTCTATCCAAACACAAATTCGCAGCCATGCTGCCCAAGGTTTCTATCAAAGCGAGCGATGCACCCCCGTTGAGCATTCCAATCGGCTGAATGGTATTTTCATCCACTGGCATGGTGGCACCCAAATGGTTTGTACCGATTTCTGTAAAAACTATTCCCAGTGCAGTATTTAACGTACCCTGGCAGCGGTCATTCAGCGCCTGAATGGTTATATTCGCGTAATCAAAAAAAATGGATTCCAATTACCCGCAAAATTCAACTTCCAAAGGCACAAAAACAATTTATTTAATCAGGCATGGGCAAACTGACTTTAACAAATTGGGAATTGTGCAGGGTTGCGGGGTCGATTCATCCCTCAATGAAACAGGTCAAGAGCAAGCTGAATTGTTTTACAGGGCCTACGGAGATGTGCCCTTTGAATTCATCTTTGTGAGCAGCCTTAAGCGCACACACCAAACCATTCAGCCATTTGTAAGCGCCAAGGGATTTACACCAACCATCGTTCAGGGACTGGATGAAATAAACTGGGGCACCATGGAAGGGGTTGCACCCAGCGAAGAAAGCACCCGACAATTTCAGGAAATAGTTGCCGCCTGGCGGGCCGGAGAGCTGGAGCGCGCTGTTGATGGTGGTGAAGCACCAATTGCCCTTTACCGCAGACAGCAAAATGCCCTTCGGCAGATAGAACAAGCTGAAACCGAGCAACCCATGCTGATATGCATGCACGGACGTGCCATGCGCAGCTTTCTGTGCCTGCTCACCAACCATCCGTTGCAAAATATGGACGATTTCCAGCATGACAATGTATGCCTTTATGTACTGGAAAAAACAGCCACGGAAGAACATTATAGCATCAAAATACACAACAGTAAATCCCACTTAAACCGTTAATCCATTTAAATTCGCACCGCAATGCACCAAGACATACAAATAACCATCATCGATCGTGAAGGAGCAGAACACCAGATAAATGCCCCAACGGACATGAACCTGAACCTGATGGAAGTTTGCAGGATACACGAATTGCCGGTGAAAGGGGAATGCGGAGGTATGGCCATGTGCGCCACTTGTCAGATTTACGTGGAAACCCCACATGAACTGCCAGCTGCCAGCGACGATGAACTGGCCATGCTTGACCAGGCCTTTTTCGTCAAAGACAATAGCCGCCTGGGTTGCCAAATCAACATGCATGCTGATCTGGATGGCCTGGTGGTGCGTCTTGCACCGGAAGCTTAATTATTTTTGAAATATACTTGCCACTATCAAATTATTTGATTAGTTTTGCAATCCTTTTTTAGGTCAAATGGCAAATCATAAATCCGCAATCAAGCGCATCAGGTCTAACGAAGCGAAGAGGGACCTCAATCGCTATCAGCATAAATCCACACGTACTGTGGTTAAAGACATCCGCAAAGCAGCCAACAAAGGCGAAGCAGAAAGCTTGCTTTCCAAAGCCTTCAGCATGCTGGATAAGCTGGCTAAGAAAAACATCATCCACAAAAACAAAGCTGGCAACCTGAAAAGCAGCTTGAAAAAACACGTTGATTCTTTGGCTTAATCGCCAAAACTAAAATATTTTGAAAGCCACCCATTGGGTGGCTTTTTTTATTACCTATCCAGTTTTTTGCGGCATGATCCGCACAACCACTTCTTTTCCTGAAACAGGGTTTTGGCCGTTCCCTTGGCATCGTTCATCAAACAGTGCGGATGTTTGTCGCAATGAGGCAGACCCAGGTTATGCCCTACCTCATGCAACGCCACAAGCACCATAAATTCATTGGTTTTCTTTCCAAATTTTCTCAACCTGAAATCAGAAACAATACATTCCCTGCCGGGCATGGTTCCCAAACCAAAAATCCCCCAATGGGGATATACAACTCCCTTAACCTCCTTGCTGGTAAATATATCAACGTCCGTTATGCCCAATATCCTATCGCAATCAGCGGGCTTTACAGGCTTCAGGAGGCTTAAAATAGAACTTGCCGAATACCTATTGGTGTTTTCCAGTTTGGCTTGCTTAAAATAACCCCCTGGGGGCAATATCCTGATGCTCATGCCATAAAAGTCTCGCAGCTCCTCTGCAATAATCACCATACGTTGGGAATCAACATTTCCAATAGGCAACAATGCCATTTTACTGCTATCCTTATGAGCAACCTTCTTGACAGAACCACCGGGATTACAAGCCAAGAAGGCAAAAAAGAACAGTGAAAAATAAATCTTCACAACAGGATTAATTAGAAACCAATAGGATGTTACTTTTCGGAAACCAGCGTACCCACCATTTCGCCGCGCAGCAGGCGGGCAAAATTTCCTGGCTTGTTCATGTCAAAAACAATGATGGGTTTTTTATTTTCCTGGCAGAGCGTAATGGCTGTGAGGTCCATTACCTCTAATCCCAAACCGTATACTTCCTTAAATGTAATGGTGTCAAACTTCTTGGCACTGGGATCTTTTTCAGGATCAGCAGAATAGATTCCATCTACGCGGGTGCCTTTGATTACAACATCCGCCTCTATTTCAACAGCCCTGAGGGATGCAGCAGTATCGGTTGTGAAATAAGGATTGCCTGTACCTGCACCGAAAATTACCACACGCCCTTTCTCCAAATGCCTCATGGCGCGGCGGCGAATAAACGGCTCAGAGATCTGTTCCATTTTGATGGCCGACAACAAACGGGTAACCAATCCCACCTTTTCGAATGCTCCCTGCAAAGCCATTGCATTGATCATGGTAGCAAGCATACCCATGTAATCTCCGGTAGCACGATCCACCACACCACCCTGGGCCCCTTTTAAACCACGGAAAATATTTCCACCGCCAATAACAACAGCTATTTCTACACCCAGCTCCGCAGCTGCCTTCACTTCGAGTGCATATTGCTCCAACATGTTTGGATCAATACCATACTGTTGATTACCCTGTAAGCTTTCTCCGCTTAGCTTTAAAAGGACGCGTTTGTATTTCATATAATCAGTTTGATAAGGGCAAAAAAAATCCCCCAAATTTGGGGGATTTTTTTGAATATTTTTTATCCTAATTGAATTCTTTTAAACTGTTTAACAGTTAATCCGCCTTCAACATCGGTTAGCATCTTGCCAACGGTTTTGCTATTGTCTTTTACAAATTCCTGGTTAAGCAGGGTGTTCTCTTTGAAGAACTTGTCTACCTTACCCTGGGCGATTTTGTCCAAAATTGCTTCAGGCTTACCTTCTGCGCGGGCTTGCTCACGTCCGATTTCCATCTCACGTGCAATAACATCGGCCGATACATCGCTCTTATCTACTGCGATAGGATGCATGGCAGCAATCTGCATTGCCACGTCTTTACCTGCAGCTGTATTGGCTTCTGAGGGCGCATTGTTAAGCTCTACCAACACACCAATCCTATTGGCACCGTGTATGTAGGAAACAATGTTCTCACCTTTTACCAAGGCATAAGCAGTTACATCAATTTTTTCACCAATTTTGGCAACTTCCTCCATCAAACGGCCACCAATGGTACCACCGCTAATGTTCAGGTTTTTCAAATCATCCAAAGTAGCAGGTTCTGCGCTCAATGCAGCGTCTGCAATCTCTTTTGCGAATGCTACGAAAGCTTCATTCTTGCCAACGAAATCTGTTTCGCAGGTCAATTTGATAGCCACACCTTTTTTCGCGTCAGCAGAAGTTACAGCGATTACTGCACCTTCAGAAGCTTCACGATCAGCGCGGTTAGCGGAAATTTTTGCTCCCTTTTTACGGAGATAATCCATTGCAGCCTCGAAATCACCGTTGGTTTCTGTCAAGGCTTTTTTGCAATCCATCAGACCGGCTCCGGTCATTTGGCGCAATTTATTTACATCAGCAGCACTAATGCTCATGGTTGTAGTGTTTGAATTTAAGTATTAAAGGTAAATAAACAGCGGTGAATTATGCTACAGAAGTTACTGCTTCTTTGTTCTCAGTAGATTCTTCTTCAGGCTTTTCACGGCGACGCTCTTGCAATCCTTCGATGATGGCATCGGCTAATTCCGATACAATCAGGTTAATGCTTTTTGAAGCATCATCATTTGCAGGGATAGCATATTCAACAGTGGTAGGATCAGAATTGGTATCAACCAGACCGAAGCAAGGAATGCCCAAGCGGTGCCCTTCAGCAACTGCAAGGTGTTCGCGCTTCACATCAATCAAAAGAATAGCACCGGGGATTTTGCTCATGTCCTCAATTCCACCCAGCATTCTTGTCAGTTTGATTTTTTCACGATCCAACATCAAACGCTCTTTTTTGTTGATGCGCTCGAAAGTTCCGTCAGCAGCCATCTTGTCGATGTTTTGCATACGCTTGATGCTGCGACGTACTGTTTGGAAGTTGGTAAGCATACCACCCAACCAGCGTTCGGTAACGAAAGGCATGTTGGCACGTTTTGCATGCTCAGCCACGATTTCCTGCGCCTGTTTCTTGGTGGCTACAAATAAAATTTTACGGCCTGACTTGGCGATGTTTCTGATAGCGGCTTTCGCTTCTTCCAGTTTCGCTTCTGTCTTTTTAAGGTCTATGATATGGATGCCATTCTGCTCCATAAAAATGTAAGGAGCCATTTTTGGGTTCCACTTGCGGGTGAGGTGACCGAAGTGAACACCTGCATCAAGCAAATCTTGTTGGGTATACGCCATGTTTGTGTATTAACGTTTAGAGAATTGGAAACGTTTACGGGCCTTTTTCTGACCACTTTTCTTACGTTCAACCACGCGGGAGTCGCGGGTCATGAAACCAGCTGCGCGAAGTGTTGGCTTGAACTCTTCGTTCAACTCTACCAGCGCTTTGGCAATGCCCAAACGAATGGCTTCAGCCTGGCCGCTCACACCGCCACCGCGTACATTGATGTTAACATCAAATTTGCCTTCGTTGTCGGTTAGGGCAAATGGGCTTGCGATAGAGGTTCTATGCCAAGGCAACGGGAAATATTTTTCAAAATCACGGTGGTTGATGGTGATTTTACCGTTTCCTTCTTTGAGATAAATACGGGCTACTGCCGCTTTTCTTCTTCCTGAGGTATTTTGCATGGTGTGGCTCAGATATCGAATTTCAGATTTTCAGGTTTTTGTGCTCCGTGAGGATGTTCTGTACCCTCGAAGACATACAGGTTGGTAAACAACCTGCTGCCAAGACGATTTTTGGGCAACATTCCTTTCACTGCCATTTCAATTAATTTGGCAGGTTTCACGTTTTTGGCCAATGTAGAACGCTGTCCGCCGGGATATCCGGTGTGACGCAGGTACTCACGCTTGTCCATTTTGTTGCCGGACAGCTGAATTTTTTCTGCATTGATAACGATTACATTGTCTCCACAGTCAACGTGGGGTGTAAAATCGGGTTTGTTTTTGCCTCGTAAAACGAATGCGATACGGGATGCAATGCGGCCAAGGTTTTGTCCTTCTGCATCCACAACAAACCAGCGTTTGTTTACGGTTGCCTTGTTGGCAGAGATGGTTTTGTATGTACTTAATGGATTCACGGTGTGCGCTTCCTTTAAAATTGGGGTTGCAAAATTAGCCATTTTTTTCTCCCAAAGCAAGATATCCACAACTTTTTTTGCACGTTATGAAAAATGGGCACTTGCCTGGCCTCTAAAAACGGGGAAAATTGATCTAACAAAATGGCCTACCAGTCGTCTTCGTCGGGCTGATAAGGGCCTTTTAGCGCCTTTGTCAGTCGTTCTACAATATCTTTAACATCCCGGTCAGCCGCGAGCAAAAATGGATCGGTGTTCTGGTATCCTTTTTTCACCCGCATGTAATATTCGTGATAGGTTCGAATCGTTTTCGCTTCCGATCCGCGCTCCACCTGAATATGTACAAAGTTTCCGAATTGGTATTTAAACCTTCCTTCCTGGAAGCGTATGGCAATCCTGTATTCCAAAAATCCACTCTGCATTTTGTTATATGCATTGGTTTGTATCATCATGGGCGTGGTTACCTTCAAAACAATTTTATTGCCTACCACATTCTCCAGCACCCACTTTTTGTCTTTCATGTTTTCCTTGCCAAACTTCTTGGTCAGGAATTTCAGGGTCCTCCAATACAAGCTGTCTGCACCGCAGGTTTCACACTTTTCGTCTTCAATTACGCCTGAATAATAAATTATTTCCCTTGAGGTATCAAAAGGTGGGATGAAACGCTTGTAGGGAACCTTCGGTTTAACCTGCACCGCGGGTGTTTCTTCTGTTGATGCGCCCCAGCCACCGGCATCTCCGCCCGTGGTTGTGGTATCCACGGTTGAAGTATCGGCGGAACTGCCAGAACCCCGCAAATCTCCCACACGGCCTTGCGCATAGCCTTCTGAACTGCCCAACAAAACCAATGCAGGCAAGGCCAGTTTAATAAGTGTAATCCTTGAAATCATGTCTCTTTCTGGTTCCGAAACTACAAATATAGCCGGATTTAAGGCTGCGAATATAAAAAGGCTAGAACCTTGTACGTGGTGCTAACCGGGTTAATCTTTGTCCACATTGTCATTTGTGTGTAATAAAGTAAACGTTAAACCGTCAAAACTTATTGTGTGGGTTTAAGCCTTCCTTTGGAAAATATTTCCGGCTTCGGCCTGTTTTTCCTCCATTCCACCTGTGCTTCCATCGGCAATTTAATCACGTCTTTGCATATATCACTGCAGCAGCCATCATGCTTTTCTGCGCAGGAAGCACACTGAATAAACAGGATATGACAGCCAACGTTGGCGCAGTTTACATGCGTATCCGCCGGAGAACCACACTGGTGGCACTTGGCAATTATTTCATCGCTTACGCGCTCGCTCAATCGCTGATCAAACACAAAATTCACCCCATGAAATTTATTTTCAATCCCGGTTGACTTCACCTGGTTGACATAATTGATAATCCCACCTTTAAGGTGATAAACCTCATCAAATCCATTATGTTTCATCCATGCACTGGCTTTTTCGCACCGTATGCCTCCCGTGCAATACATCAAAATGCGCTTGCTGCGGTCTTCCTGGAATTCATCAATCACCTCCTGCAATTCTTCCCTAAAGGTATCGGCTTCGGGGCAACGCGCATTTTCAAACCGACCAACCTCGCTCTCGTAGTGGTTGCGCATATCGATTACCACAGCAGCCGGATCAGACATCATCTCATTCCATTCGGCAGCTTCCAGGTACCTTCCGGTATTGCCGGGGTTAAAATCAGGATCATCAATGCCGTCAGCGACTATTTTTGGCCTCACCTTAACATCAAGTTTGTAAAAACCCTTATCGTGCTCCTCAATAGCAATATTGAGCCTTATGCTTTCCAAAAAATCAATGCTGTGGATGGCTTGCTTAAATGCTTCCAGATGCTCGTGCGGAAGGGCTACCTGTGCATTAATGCCTTCGCCGGCCACGTAAATCCGTCCCACTACCTCAAGGCTGCTCAAGGTTTTGTATAGCTGGTCTCTGAACTGCTGGGGTTCCGAAATGGAATGATAGCGATAGAAGGAGATGGTGGTATAAGGCCTGGAATCGGCCAGCATACGAGCCTTTAACTCCTCCCGGTTCACTCTGTTGTGCAATAACATGGTCGGGAAGTTTTATAGCCTTGCAAAGATAACAAAATCCATTAACATAGGCTTGTCGGAGCCAAACAACCTTGGTATAAACCACAGCATTATGAATTGTCCGGATTGATGATTCCGGCGGAGAAATTGACTTATGGTTGAGATTTAGAACCTTCAACAACCATCACCCACAGGGGAAATTCATCGTTGGGGTAATGGTGCTGGCGAACCAGGTATTTATTATTCAAACTGTCTAAAAAAGGCATCTGGCTTATGATTACGGTGTCCTTGGGTTTATAATCAAACTTTGATGAAAGCTTCAGGGAAATTCCTTTGTTTTTCAGTATGGCCTTGTAGTATTTTTCGATGGGGTTGTACGAACCAATATGCCAATATGCCTGATAAGGCAATCGGTTGTTTTTTTCGGCCTGCATCAACACCAGTTCGGGACGCACGCCATGGCTGGTGGTGTTTCTGTTGTAATTATCGAAATAACCGGGCACTGCAAAACCTATTAAGCACAACAACCACATCCATTGATATTTTAGCGGCTTTGGCGAGGTAAAGAGCGGCGATACAACCAAATAGGCCATTATGGGAATGGCAGGTGCCAAATACCAGTAGATGCGGGTAGCAGAAGCGCTGATTATGACCATAAACAGCACAATTCCGGCAATCAACCGGTTAAATTCTTTTTTGCCATTGATGATGCCCACCCAAAACCATGCGATTATGAGCAAGGCAATGTATCCGGTAAAATAATCTTGCCATAATACCTTCAAATAATACCACCAGGCAGCCTTATGGCCTTCGTTAGGGTTAAAATAACGTCCTGACCATTCATTGAAAAAAACAGCCTTCAGGTAGCCGGGTGTAATCCATTCACGAAACCCATAATATACAACAGCGGCCACCAATGGAATTAGCAGCATATTGAAAATAAACCGTATTTTAAATTTTCGCCAAAATTGCAAATCCAGTGGTATGATGAGCAATACCGGCAACCAGATAGCTGCTGCGATGCCTTTGGTTAAAAGTGCGGCTGCAAACCAGCCTCCAACTTGTAAATAATACCTACGTGATTCCGGATTTTCCAGCAGCTGTATCCAGGAAATGATGGTACTGGAAATGCACAGGGTCAGCAGCGCATCATAATCACCGGTGCGCACAATATGATAAGCGTTAAAGCCTCCGCAACCCAGCATCACCAGCACCCAGGACGCTGCGGGCAAATACCCTTGCCGGCGAAAAATGAACCTAAACCAGAGCACCAAAGTCAAACAGCCTGCAAGTGCGGAGGGAAGGCGCAATGCGAGCAGACCGGGACCCAGTATTTTCATGCCTATTGTCTGCAGCACAATCAATAAATGAGGCTTGGTGTTCCAGAAGTCTGGCTGCCCTTCGTAGGTTGGGTAAAGCCAATTGCCGCTTTGCAGCATTTCCAGTGCATTGTTGGCCTGCCTGCTTTCATCCCAGCATTTCATGGGAACGGCATCCAACCGGTAACACAACACCCAAAAACCCAGCAACAGGAGCAATACCGATGCAACCCGCTCAAGGACGAAGAAACCCTTTAATTGCCCCGCAGACATCTTAATCTGGCGGAATTAAGGCTGGGTTACCTGCAATTTTGCACGGTAAAAATTTTCCACCGTTCGGATTTGGATGAAATAAGAACCAGCCGGTAGGTTTCCGGGTAAATTTATTCCCTTATTTTCCGAAATACCATGCACCAGTTCAGCACCAACAACATTGAAGATGCTGTATTCAAACGACCCATTCTCCTGCAGTTCAACAGCCAATTTACTGCCTGCTGCAACGGGCACCGGATATAGCTTTAGTGTATTTTGAGATAGGCTATTGCTACCGACATGGCTAATCAAAACTGGAATATCGGCAGTGTCTTTGCAGCCGTTTGCTGAGCTTGTTACCACCAACTTAACCATGTAATTGCCCTCAGCGGGATACTGGTGTGTCCCGGGTAGTCCGGTGGTTTTGCTTCCGTCGCCCCAGTTCCACTCAAAAGTAACACCCGCGGTGGTGATGGGTGTGCAAACCACGGTATACTTCCACCTTACCTGCCAGGTGAAACCAGCGGTTGGGCGTGGCTTAATGGTTAAGGTAAGCGGCTTGCGTGCGCTGTAGCAGCCATTTTTTTCGGTTGCGTAGTAATAAGTCATTCCGGACAAAAGTGGCCCAGTAACAATTTTATTGCCCTTGAAGAAGGATACTGAAGATGTATCTTCATAATACCACCACACATTGCCTGAAGTCACATTGACATCAAAAGTTCCTGCACCTTTGGCACATACCGGATCGGCTTTAACACTCACAGGCACTGGAGGTGCATTTACGGTCACCTTTACACTGTCAAAACCGGCAGATTCGCATTGCTCTTCAGCGGTTTTTAAATAGTAAGTGGTATTGGTTTTAAGCTGCTGAAAAACAGGGGACGTGCCTGTGTAAACCGGAGTCACTGAGTTTTTATCATTAAACCAATTCAAGGTTCCCCAGGGAATGGATATATTGAACACAGCAGAATCACCCGAACAAATGGTGGGCGATGTTTTGCCTGAAAGCACAGGAGGCTGATACACATGCAATGTGGTGTGCTCGCGGCTGCTCGCGCAAATGCCATTCCACACCTCTACATAATAATCATAGGTGCCGCGGCCGGAAGGCGTGAAGGTATAATCCTTTCCGAATGCAATGGGTTTCCCACCGGATGGCTGACTGTACCAGCGTATGGTATCGTTTCCGGAAGCGCCCAGTGTGAAATTCTGACCTGCTTTGTAACAGGCAAAAGTATCTGATACGAGCACAGGCTTGGAAGGTGCATAATTATTGCTTACCAGCGCAGAAACCTTAATCCTTCCCCCTTTATTGAGACAGCCCTTGTTGTTTGCCTGCACATAAAAAGACGTATCGGACATTAATGTTCCGGTTTGCAGAACATTGCCCGTAAGGATGCTTTTGCCTCCGGAGCTGGCATTGTACCAATCAATCTGTCCGAGGTCCGTAGTGGCCTGCAAATTGGCTGCAGCACCCAAACAAACGTAATCATCCTTCACCTTTGGATCACTGGGATAATCATTAACACTTACACTGATTTTCACAAACCCGGAAACACAAGGGCCATTTTCAGCCCTTACCCAGAAAGAATCGTTTTGCTGGGCATTTTTAACCATATAACTGTTACCGGTATAAATGGCTGTATCGGTTAATTTCTTAAACCATTTAATCACTGCACCGACATCTGCAGTAAGGTCTATGCTGGCGCTGTCGCCACGGCAAAAATTGGCGGGTCTTTTCAATACCGGACTGCCCGGTCTAAAATATACCGTCTTGATGGTAGTGTCATTACAAACCCCTGAGCGATACTGATAAACGGTTGAAATCAAGCGCACGTTGAAGTTCTTTTTGGTAGCGGGTTTAAATTTGCCGTCTACCATATAATTGTCAAAACCTCCATCATAACTCCAACGGTGGGAAAACTGAGGAAGATTGTAATAGGAGTAGTAATTGTAGTAGGGATACCCGGTAACATTGGATTTTTGCTGGTTGGTAAACCGCACAGTATCCAGATTGGGATAACAATTGTTGTTGATGGTAAAGTCTGTACCGAAGTTATATTTCACAAATGGCAGCAACTGGTTATCGGCATCAAAAGAAACACCTGATATGTTTAGCTGTAGGTTTCTATACCATTTCCCGCTCACGCTTCCACAGCCCAGATTCCGCTTCCTTCCATCACCCTTAGTCCAGTCATTCGTAATTAAACTGGCAGTTACCGTGGTGCTATCGCATTCCACAGTAAGTATATAATTATAATTGAGCGTTACCGGATTTTTAAATTTGGCATCAAACTGAATATCGGTGAGGTAGATGGTAGACTTCATGGTTGTGTCTACGGTTACGGTATCACTCGCCAAGGGCAAGCCTGTGGGCAAAGAATCAGCTCCTGCTTTATACAGGTTGCAGCGAATACGGATGTAAACAGGCCTTGCCGGGGTTACCGCATTGGCCAAGGCAAAAAACCTGAAGCCTGAAACGGTAATGTCTTGCGGTGCTCCGTAAAATTGCCCCAAGCTGCTGCCGCTTCTCAGCGTAACAAACCGGTAGCCAAGGTTACCATACTGCACAAAATAAGAGGTGTCTTCTTTGCAGGCAGTAGGCTTCAGGGCACTGCGGCGCGACAAATCAACCCGTTTGTGTTCGGTGGTATTGTTTAATACTTTTGGCCCCTGGATTGATTGCAACTGAGCCATCGCACCGAGGAACGGGATTGCCATAGCAATAAGGCTAAATATCCGCTTCATAAGGTAAAACTACACATTGTTTTTGAAAAAACAAAAAGTGTTCTACCCCTTCTGCCCATTCAGCCGGTTGATATATATTGTTTAATCGGTTTTGGCCCGGGCCCGTTGTTTACGAACTGCTTGTTTTTCAATGCGCATGGCACTGAACTTGTCCCATTGCGGTTTTGTTAAAATTCCTTTTAATTCCTGCAAATAATTTTGATGTACAACCCTAAGTTCGGCGTGCTTGGCTGCTGTATCCTGATTGTTCTTGTATTTGGTTTTTAAATCCCTTTTCTTTCTGGCTTGTTCCCGGTTTAATTCCTGAATTTGCAATGCCTGTTCTGGAGACAGGCCAAGGGAATCTTTCATTATTTGGGTCCGCTTTTCTGCCCTTTCACCAGGTAATTGCTTTCGTTTAGAATGCTTTTCAGCCCGCTGTGCTTTCTGAGATTGCTTATGCGCTTTCAGTTTTGTTTTTTGGGCTTTATTCAGGACAGAAGACATTTCCTTGCGGTGATTTTTCATGATGGCCGAGGCTTCTTTTTTAAGAACCTCTTTATTTCCTGCGGCCTTTTCTTTGGCTGCTCTCAGCTTTACACAGGTTGCATCATTCAAGGTGGACAATTGCTGTTGTTGCGTTGCATTCAATCCCAGACTGTCTTTCATCCATTGATGATTTCTGTTAAGCCTTTCACAAGGATTGGTTTTTTGGGCCACCAGGGCATAAGCAGGTATTAACAATACCGCGATAAACATGTAGTATTTCATAACAGGATTTCCTTTCTATATGGGTATAAGATGTATTGGGTTAGTGAAAGTTTAATTCCTGCAAATGTTTTACCTTTGGCACAGGAATATGGCAAATCAAATTTTAAAAGGAAAACGGGGCATCATTTTCGGTGCACTCAATGAAAATTCAATTGCCTGGCAAGTAGCCAGCCGCTGTCATGCAGAAGGAGCAAGTATCGTACTAACCAATGCACCAGTTGCAGCAAGGGTTGGTCAAACGGAAGCACTTGCCCAGCAACTGGGAGCGCCGTTGATTTATGCAGATGTTACCAAAATGGAGGACCTGGAAAACCTGGTCAGCCAAAGTGTAGAAAAACTCGGGGGCCCGCTTGATTTTGTGCTTCACAGCGTGGGCATGAGTTTAAATGTGCGTAAGAAAATCCCTTACACCGAACTCAATTATGAATACATGCACCAAACCCTCGATATATCTGGCATGTCGTTTCACCGATTGATGCAGGTGTTGTGGAAACAGGATGCTATGGCAGAATGGGGTAGCATTGTAGGCCTCACGTACATTGCTGCACAGCGTGTATTTCCGGATTACAGCGAAATGGCAGAAGCAAAAAACCTGCTGGAGAGCATTGCCAGGAGTTTTGGTTACCACTACGGAAAGCATAAAAAAGTGCGCGTAAACACCATCTCACAAAGCCCTACCAAAACAACTGCAGGCAGTGGTGTTGGCGGGTTTGATGCATTCTTCAATTATGCAGACAGCATGAGTCCTTTGGGCAATGCCGATGCCGAAAGCTGCGCCAATTATTGCGTTTCCCTTTTCAGTGATTATACCCGCATGGTTACCATGCAAAACCTGTTTCACGATGGTGGATTCAGTTTCACCGGTATTTCACAGGAATTAATGGAAAACTTCAAGGATACAAATTCCTGAGTTTCAAACGCTGGAATATACCACTCAATTACAATGCCGATTGCGGCAATTGTAGCAGATAAAAAGTACAAAAAAGCCTGGGGTTGCTCAGGCTTTTTTCTTTATGGACAAACACGGTACTTATCCCAGCTTCCGTCTTCTTTGAGCCGGAAAACAATGCGGTCGTGAACCCTGCCGGGTCTTCCCTGCCAAAACTCTATGTAATCCGGCTGAAGCAAATATCCACCCCAATGTTCCGGCCTTTCCAAGGGTCTTTCGGGATGTTTAAGCATCAATTCTTCCATCATGCAGTCAAGTGGTTCACGCGAATCAATTCGCTCACTTTGGTTTGAAACAATCGCTCCTGCTTGGCTTAACCTGGGTCTGCTGTTAAAATAAGCTTCGCTCTCTTCCCTGCTCACTTTTACTACTTTACCCTCTATCCTGACCTGACGTTCCTGTTGCCACCAGTGAAAATTTAGGCAGGAAAAGGGATTGCTTTGGAGATCATGCCCTTTTTTGCTCAGGTAATTGGTATAAAATACAAATCCATTAGCGTTAATCCCTTTCAATAGCACCACCCTTGAAGAAGGACGGCCATCGAAAACCGTAGACAGCACCATGGCATTGGGCTCGTGCACCTGCTCATGAACAGCAAATTCAAACCAGTTGTTAAACGCCCACATAGGGTCATCGGGCAGATCTTCCGGGTTGAGGGTGGATTTGGTATATTCTTTACGCAAATCAGCAATATCGGTGCGGTGTATGGTCACACTTCAAAGTAACACAAAAGCCATCAAATACAAAAAGAAAGCCCCGCCAAATTGGCGGGGCTTTCTTTAAAATGTCAATTGTGCTTATCGGTTGATGCTAACCCTGCGGGTTACCACACCTTGCTCGGTGGTTACTTTTATTAAGTAAACTCCTTCAGCAACTCCGTGCATGCGCAGGCTGGCGGTGCGGTCTTTCAAGGTTTGTGCAGCTTCTACCACATCACCCAGTACATTATATACCGCAATCGATTGAATCTTCGATGATGCTTCTACATTCACCAATCCGCTGCTTGGGTTAGGGAAAATACTTACCTTATCGCCGGTCACCTTGCTGGTGCTCATGCTGTTGCGGATCGATTTTACCTGAACGCTGCTGCATTCGCAATCTGCCTGGTTCCTGGTGAACAACGAGATGTTAAAGTCACCCTCATATGGGAACTGGTAAACACCACTTGCTGTATTCAACGATCCACCGTCTGAGAACTTAAAGCGGTAGAAAGGATAGGTTGTGTTGGCAGCCTGAACCTTGATGGTACGGTATCCGTTGCCGGGGGTCCAGTCATCC
>CANKVN010000025.1 GCA_947487055.1 Flavobacteriales bacterium | reverse complement strand
GTGGCAACTTGAATTTCGCCAATGTTTTCGGGCAACAGTACCTTGTAGGTCGTGCCGGGTGACAAATCCGCTACATTACCAAGAATGTCCAGCAGCTTGCCATCCTTCAGCAGCATCAAGCCCATCAGCCATTCCTTACCCACCTTGATGGTCAGGTAATCGCCTTTGCGCTTTGCGGTAAATTTTACCTGTTTGATGTACGTTTTGTCAAGTTCGGGATTAAATGATGGATTAATGGTACTGACAAACTCACGCCACAGCGGATACCAGGCCGCTTTTTTGTTGCCCAGATAATCGATTGTACTCCAGGTTATTCCCGGCCACACATCATTGGCTTGCCAGTAAAGACTGCCACCACAATTTGAATCATTTTTGTGTGCCCTAAATGCCCGCACCAGCGCACGCGCCTGCAGGTATTGCGAGAGCAGGATATTTGCCAATGTATCTTTGGGCAAAGCACCAAACTCCGATACCATGTAGCCGTTCAGCAGTTTTAGTCCTTTGTAGGACAGCATGCGGCTTTCAGGCTTATCGCCGCCAAAATGCTTGCGAACACACTCCAGAGAAGGCCAGGACGGCATTCCATACTCGCTGGCAAATCGCGGTACTTTTTTGTCGTAGTCCGATATGGGCCTTTCTCCGTGCCAAACATACCAAAGGTGGTTATCACCACGGTTCATTTCTGAATCGGGAGCCCAGTTGCCAATAGGTGTTGAGGGCAAGTAGGCTGTACCGGTAGATTCAAAGATTTTGGCAAAATCACCGTTGAACATAGCCTGGTATTGCTGGTGCATAAACGCAGAATCTTCGGCAGTCCACCCGTAGGTTTTTTGCCAGCCCCAGTGCTTAAGCGCCATATCAATTTCGTTATTGCCACAATACAACGCCACAGAGGGGTGGTTGCGGGTTTGCTGCCAAACAGCAACGGCTTCCGACTGTGCCCTGTTCTTCCAGAAACCCTGGTAAGGATATACGGTGCCGCTGTACATCAGGTCCTGCCAAACCAGGATTCCCAATTCATCGCATTGCCGGTAAAAAGACTCCGGCATCAATCCACCGCCACCCCACACGCGCAGCATGTTGTAACCGGCCCGCGCCATTTGAACTACCAAGCTGTTTGGCCCTTCCCACAAGCGTTTGCGATCTTCTTCGCTGTGAAAACCCGATTGGGGAAGCACATTGGCGCCCTTGATGAAAATTGGTTTTCCGTTTACCATAAACCGAAAGGATTCCCCTTTCACATCGGGCTGCTGTTGCAAGGTTATTGTTCGAATACCAAAAGCCCGCGTATCCATGAATGTGTCTGTATTGCTTATTGCCGAAACATTCAATTTATAAAGGTAGGATAAGCCTGTGCCATTGGGTTCCCAAAGCACTGGCCGTCCGATGGTAAATTCCGTGATGTACTCATGTTGCCCGGTTTGCAACTGCAGGAATGTATCCACCGCGGCCTGTTTGTCAAGCGAACCATTCAGCCTTACCTGCACGGCAGAATCGGCACGGATAATCCAATGGACGGCCACGGTGGCCGATTTGTTGGGGTTTAACGCAGCGGTCGTGTAGCAATCCACCAGCAGAAAATAATTGAAAGGAATAAATTCAGGCGTAGCACCCAAGCCATTTAAAACACGGCGTGGAGCCACATCCCAGCCAAACTGTACAGGTGGTTTGCGCAACACCACAGACCCTTTAGGATTTGCGGTGTCGTTGTCGGCAGGCCATTTGCTGCTACCCGATAAAGGAAAATACAAACGGGATGCATCTTTGAGTGAGGGCAACTGCACCACCAAAAGCGAAGATTCACCTGCGATGGACGTGGCCGGCAACACATTTAATATGGGAATCTGGGTGGATTGACCGACGGCTATTTGTTGCCCATTGAGTACATATGCAGCAGCCGGTTCTGGGCTTTTTACCCGAAAGGCAACTTTTCGATAACCTTGTGCAGCGGCCAAAGCAGGAATCTCGGAACGGTATCGCCAATAATGATTTTCTACTTCATTGGCGGCGATGGGTTTTCCTGTGGAATCGAAAAACCGATATCCTTTATCTATGAGTTCATTGATGGATGCGGTGTATGGCACTTCCTGCCAGTTGCTGCCAAAAGCGATGGTATTTCCGGGTCCCGGCTGAAAAGACTGCAGCAACCAGGATCCCGCTTTGATGAAGGCTGGAGTTTGCGCCAGCAATGGTATAATACCGGTAATCAATCCAAGAAAAAGGGCAATTATGCGCATAGGTTTATCAATCGTTGTAATTCGGCTTCGTCGGGGTCAAGGCTTGCGGTAAGCCTTGCGGAACTGTGAATTTCGGTAAATCCCGCATGCAGGTAATCCTGAATGTTGACAGACCGGATACCGCCACCCGGCATAATGGTAATCTTACCGGCGGCTTGCCTCTTTAGCTCCAGCAGCAGGGGCAAGGGCAAACCGCAAAGCACGCGGGTAAACCCAAGGGCAATGAGTTGTTCCAGTGCATCGTGGGGGTTTGGGATGCTATCAAAAGCACGGTGAAAGACCGTTTCCATGGGACCAGCAGCGGCCAACAGGCGAATACAGGCGGCCATGTCAATTTGCAAATCCGGGGTAAGGATGCCAAAAACCACTGCAGCAGCGCGTTGTTTTTCTCGCAATTGCCGAATTTCAAGTTCCATTTGCAAGATTTCCTGTTCGTTCATGCAGAAACTACCGCCGCGTGGCCTCACCATAACGGCCAGTTTGGCATGCAGGTTTTCCGGAATTAAATGGTACCAGCTTTCGGGCGGCGAAATGCCATCCAAATTGGGTTCGGCACAAAGCTCTACCCTTTGAGCACCGGCATTCAGTGCCATGATGGCAGCCTGGGGTGTGAAGGCACATATTTCCAAAAGGGCGGTCATGAAGCTCAACAACAAAGATACAACGCCGTTTCTAAGCCCACTTGTCAAATTCAACAATAAATATTATCTTTGCAGCCCTTTTGGTGGATTCATTCCATTAAAGAAATGCATGCGTAGCTCAATTGGATAGAGCATCTGACTACGGATCAGAAGGTTTGGGGTTCGAATCCCTACGCGTGCACTAAAGCAACCCCTGAAACCCGCCGGCTATAGCCGGCGGGTTTTTTATTTGCTGCCGGCGCCGAGCTTGCTCAGGCGAAAGGCAGCAAATAAAAAACAGGCGCCACGCAGTGCGCCGGTTTCAGGGGTTGTAGACTTCGGCATACTAGGGTTCAGCGAACGGAGGCGCAGCCGACGGAGCTAATCCCAACAAATGAACACCAACATAAACCCACGCCACGCAGTGCGCCGGTTTCAGGGGTTGTAGACTTCGGCATACTAGGGTTCAGCGAACGGAGGCGCAGCCGACGGAGCTAATCCGTAAAGCCACAAATCAAACACCGCCACGCAGTGCGCCGGTTTCAGGGGTTGTAGACTTCGGCATAGAAGGGTTCGGTGAACGGAGGCGCAGCCGACGGAGCTAATCCGTAACGATGACAGGAAATTATCTGTATAATTTTTACAAACCTCATTGAAAAACAACAATGGCTTAATACAGGAAGAAAAACACGTTCTTACATTCGAAACATGTATCCAAAATTGGCTGTAATAGACATTGCCGGAACCTGCATTGATGATAATGGCCTCGTGCAGCAGGCAGCTATAAATGCAATGAAAAAAATTGCAAACGTAGAAATTAGCAAAAAAGACGCAGACGATGTGATGGGCATTCCCAAAAACAATGCATTTGAAATATTATGTTCTAAACATCAAATAGAGCCTGATAAAGACTTGCTGAAAGAACTACTGACTTACTTCAATGAAGAATTGCAAATCGCATATCAAAGCCCTCAACTGATTGGGCTGATGCCTTATGCCCTGGAGCTGTTTACAGAAATGAGAAAGTGTAAAACATTTATTTATCTGAATACAGGATTTGAAAGGGCTTTGGCAAAAACCATCATTGAAACGGTGAAAATAGACAATTTAATAGACGGATATATCGGTTCTGATGAAGTAAAAAATGGCAGACCCCACCCCGATATGATTATCTCGGTAATGGAGGAATTGGGCATCAATGACGCAAGCAGGGTAATGAAAATTGGCGATACGGTCAGTGATTTGCTGGAAGGCAATGCTGCAGGCTGTGGGTGGAATATAGCTGTTCTAACCGGAGCTCAGGGTATGGACGATTTGAAAAGAGCCCCGCATACTGCCATTGTGAGTGGACTGAATGATGTTCTTCCGTATTTCAAATAGCATATATTACTTCCGTTAAATTTCTGTTTTGAATTTACATACGCATACCCACTATTGCGATGGGAAAAGCAGCATTAAGGAAATTTGGGACGCTGCGGTTGATCTTAACTGGCAATTCCTGGGTTATAGTTCTCATGCCCCACTACCTTTTGATTGTAAATGGGCCATAAGTGATAAAAACATTCAGAATTATTGCAATGAAATAAATGAATTAAGACAAAATAAAAGCGATACTTTACCATTTACAGGGTGGGAAATAGATTATTTAAATGGAATTGGATTTCCTTCACTTAAATCAAAATATATTTATAATGCTGATTTTTTTATTTGCAGTTTACATTTTTTAAAATCACCATTAAAAAAACAAGGATTCATTGAAATAGACGGAACCCTTCTTGATTTCATAAGGTGTCTTTCAGGTTACGAAAATAGCATCGAAATGCTGATGTCAGCTTACTTCAGCGACCTTCACAAAATGCTTACTACTTTGGTACCGGCAACAAAAATCATCGGACATATTGATAAATTTCTTCTGAATGCCAACAAAGTACCCGCATTTCATCAGTATAAAAAAAAGTTCAATGATATGCTGTTGGAATGGTTGGAACAAAGTATAAGTGAGGACGTAATTATTGAGGTAAATACACGCTGTATTTATAAGTACAACTGGATAGAACCCTATCCGGGAATAACTGCGCTTAAATACATGTCTGAAAAAAACATTCCTTGTGTAATAAGCTCCGATGCACACCATCACAATGAGTTAGACCTTGGTTTTGAACATGTATATAAAATATGCAAGGAGCAAAAAATAAATTTAAATTTTATAAACAAACAATTACCTGATATTATTAAAAACAATAGAACCGCTGTAAATGCATAAAAATAAATTATTAAACTCAATTTATATAGGATTTATCTGTTTTGCAGTATACACGTGCATGTATGCCATCAGAAAACCTTTTACGGGATTTATTTTTCATGAGCAACTGGGCGGTATTAACATAAAAAACTGGCTGGTTCTTTCTCAGCTTGCCGGCTACCTGATGAGCAAATTTTTCGGCATTTCTTTTATTGGAAACCTGAATAAAGAAAAACGTGTAACCTATTTGCATCTCTGCCTTATTACGGCTTCATTGCCCTTGTTTTTTTTAAACGTTACCCCCCACTACATTTGGCCACTATTATTTTTTATTAACGGTTTTCCCTTGGGCCTGGTCTGGGGCATTGTTTTTAGTTATGCTGAAGGTCGAAACTTTACCGAATTAATTGGTTCTATTTTGGCTTGTACATTCATTTTTTCTTCTGGTTTTGTTAAATTTCTGGCAATAAATATTCAAACCCATTTGCATTTAAACATTCAACTAACACTGGGATTAATAGCATTGGGTGCAAATATTACAGCCTTCTTATTGTCATATTTCCTAAAAACAATGCCACCACCGGATGCAGAAGATGAATTGAGAAACACCAAGCGAAAAAGCCTTTCAAAAGAAGAAAGAAAAGCTGCATTCCTGGCCAACGCATCTATTGTTGTACCTGCCATTATTATGTACAGTATTTTCACCATTTTAAGAGATATCAGGGATAATTTTACGGCAGAAATTTTGCAAGGAGACCATATCTATTCAGCAAATAGCATTGCCTCAATTGAAACAATACTATCATTATTTCTCATTTTAAGTATTCCTTTTCTCACTGTAATAAAAAATCATTATAAGGCTATTTTAACAATTTTTACGGTATGTTTTATAGGTTCAGTGTTAAATATTGCGTGCACATTGCTGTATCATTCACAGTTATGTTCAGGAGTTACTTTCTTCCTTTTCAGCGGGCTTGGATTATATTGTGGTTACATACTCATAAACATCAGCCTCATGGACAGAATAATTGGGTTTACCAAAACACAGGCAAATGCAGGTTTTCTAATGTATACCGCCGATGCTGCCGGTTATATTGCATCTTTTTGCATAATGCTGTTTTTGATATTTGGCAATTTCAGCCATATAAACTGGCATGAGATCTTCACTAAATTGCTGCTGCTTGCAGGTTTCCTTACCGCATGCATCAGCGCGTACAGTATGATTAGAATCTATAAAATAAATAAAAGTATAGAATGACAAAAAAAGCAAATGTTATAGGTGCGGGTATTTTAGGTTTAGCCTATGCCAAGGCACTGGCAGAAAAAGGTTATGAAGTAACTGTTTTTGAGCGTTCACAACAGGCTCAAGGTTCTTCCATACGGAATTTCGGGATGATCTGGCCTATTGGTCAAAACAGCAGCGGATATTTGCAAAGAGCCATGCGAACGCGTGAAATCTGGCTTGAAATCTGCCATAAAGCCAATATTTGGTTTAGCAACAATGGTTCCATTCAGATTTTACAAAACGAATTAGAAATGGAATTGGCTGAACAATTTTATCAGTCCGAAAATAAAAACAGGGATGGTTTGTCATTATTTAACAGGCAACAATTGATGGAAAAAATACCCCATGCCAGCCCTAATGCTGTTGGTGCTATATTCAGCAATACTGAAATGGTTGTGGAATCCAGAGAAGCGATTCGCCAAATACCTGTATATCTCAGCGCAAATTACACGATAAATTTTCATTTCAATACCGCAATCACGGCTTGCTCGCCAGGCAAGGTTGCGACACATACAGGAGCTATATTTGAAGCCGATATATGTATACTGGCCAGCGGCTATGAAACCCAACTGCTGTATGCAGATATATTCAATGCAGCGCCTATTACTATTTCTTCATTGAATATGTTCAGAACCACGCCCATCTCTTCAAATATCCCATCTATATGCGGCGGCCTCAGTTTTCTTCATTATCCCGCCTATAATGTTTGCAAATCGCTGCCTGAATACAATAATCTTTGTTTGCAGAAATACCCTGCTTTGATCGAAAATGGCATTCATCTTTTAATTTCACAAAATCACACCGGTCAGTTAACCATTGGCGATTCTCACCACTATGGCAATTATCACGAACCTTTCAGAGAAGATAACATAGATGACCTAATTATGGACTATATGTTTGAACTCATCAAGCCGGAAACCTTCAAGATTAGTCAAAGATGGACGGGGCAATACCTTAAAATGACCAATGGAGAAGGCGAATGGTTTGCTGAAATTGAAGATGGTGTATTTTTGGCAAACGGACCGGGTGGAGCAGGAATGACACTTGGCTGGGGCATGGCCGAAGAGACAATCGCTAATTTATAATTTATTCAATTATTGGAAGATTCCTGCAAAGCACTGGCAATATCTTCCCACACATCAGGCCTGATTTCTGATTCCATCAAATCAAGCTTGCCCGCATCATCCCACCTTCTCAGCTGAATACATTCGCTGAAATACACTTTTTGCTCGCACTGCAAAAGCTCTGATTCATCCATTAAACCGCCTTGGTTCATTAAACTCGTGATGCTCGCATCAGACAAAAGCTTTGCATATTCCGGTTCGCATGTTACCAGGTATCTTTTTGCCCAAACATGGGACGATACAAGCGTAGCTATTTTATCATTAAAACCCCATTTTTTTAGTAAATTCTCTCCTATAATTTCATGCTTTAAATCTGTTTCGAGGTCTTCCTTATCAGAATGATACAAATGACCAACATCGTGCAGAAATGCCGCAACCCTCAAATCCAGCGAAGAATTGCTCTGTTTGGCGAGCAGCCAGCATTGCATGGCATGCTCTGTTTGTGTTACATCCTCACCATAATGAAGTGAGCCTTTCTCAGCATACAGTTGCTTTATCAATTGAACTATTTCAGTATTATTATTCATTTTTTGATTATTTTATTTTTATTTTTATCAGTTCCAAATTTAAACCTATTAATAGAAAACGGTGTTTTTATTCAACCATATAATAAAAAAATGGGAGGCTGTTAACCCCCCACTTTTTACCAAAAAACCAATTATAAGATTATATAATTATTTTAAAATCCACATTTCCGCATTGATATCATCAGAACCACCAAACTGTCTGGCTGTAGCAGCCTGCCAGTTGGCATTGTTATTGGTTCTCTCGCTGGTGGGATACTGATATCTTTTTGGAATCAAACCGCTGTTTCCAGTTCCCGGACCATTGGAGGTAAAATTTGGGAAACCTGTTCTGCGGAAATTGTAATAGCCTTCCATCCCGCTATTTTGATAGAATGAAAGATATTTTTGAGAAACAATTTGTTTAAGACCGTTAGTACCACCAGCGTATTTAACCAAAGGTTGATTAAAATAAGCAGTTTGGTCAAAATTATACGTGTTAGAAATGTAGTCGGCAGTGTTGGTTGGAGTGCCGCCATTTTTGAAAGAATAGAAGTTAACGGAGCCATTGGAAATTCCATAGAAACCAAAGCTTGCATTAACCCCTTTTTCGTACCAGGTTGCCGCATCTTCCGACACCCATCCACGGTTGGCCGCTTCAGCAATGTTGAAACACATTTCAGAGTATCCAACCTGAATGCAAGGCTCTGCGTTGAATGTACGGTACCAACGATATCTGCTATACAGAGAATATTCACCGTTCAGGAATAGGCCTCCGTTTACAGTTTGCATTTTGGTAGACATATCAGCCAAATCCTGGTTTGCATCAGCACCTACATAAGCATCGAAATCCGTGTAAGTCAAGCCTGCCTTCAATTTAGAACCTGCCGCTTCTGCAATCAGGAATACGCGAGGATCTTTGTAAGCAGAAAGCAATGACAAATTGGTTGACGACATATTGTAGCGAAGGGCGTCAAAACCATAATTGTCAGGGCTAACAGGATATTTATTCAATGTAGTGTTGTAAACAAACTGGAAATTGTCGGCATTTGAAGTAAAAACAGGATATTTTGCTGGATCAGAGATAATGGCTTTGAATTTGTTTTTGATATCCAAATCCGCATCAGCATCTTTTTTACTCAATGCAATTAATACCCGCAGTGCAAATGTGTTGTTTAGTTTCTGCCAAGAAGTAAGATTATTGCCATAGTAAATATCTCCAGAAAAAGAGCTATTACCGCTGGTAATCAAGGAAGTCATGTCAGTATTAGCTTCTTCAAGCCATTTCAAGATTTGAATAAATACCTCTTTTTGCGTGTCGTATTTGGGCAAATAATTGGTTTTATTCAATGCTTCATTCATGGGAACATCTCCGGAAAGCATGGTCATCTGATAGTAGAGATATGCGCGGAAAAATTTACCCATTGCAGAATATGGATTCACCTCAGGATTTCCGATACGGGTGGCCTCTTCCTCCATCTTAATGACATTTTTCAAAGTTGTATATGACCAGGGAGCACCACCCCAGTTATATTCATTGTTACCATAGTAGTTATAGTTACAAAGGTTGTATTGACAAATCCTTGCTTCTGTGCCCCAGGGTCTTTGATTTATGTTGAAGCAAATGCCGTTCAATACCAAATCAGGAGTTACCTTGGTAGGACGATTGGGATCGCTGTCCAAACCATCTATTTTACAACCTGTCATTGCAGCCAGCATACCTGTAATGGTAAGGGCAAAAAGTATTTTTTTCATGATGTTTATTATTTTAATTATTAGAAAGTAAAATTAATGTTGATACCATACCTTCTCATGGTAGGTGACTGGAGGGCAGAGTAACCGGTCATTCCTGGGAACTGATCCAAATCCAGGTCATTCAGGCCTTTCGCGAAGAAAAGTACATTTCTTGCAACGAATGAAACCGAAGCACCTTTGAAGGTTTTACCCAGCATTTTTGCAGGCATATTGTATGTAAGTATAATCTCTCTCAACTTCATAAAATCCTTCTTCACGATGTTTGATTCAAACTGGCCATAGTAGCGGCTTACGTAATCCTGCAAGTAGGTTTTTGTAGCATTGTCTTGGAAGGTCAGTTCACCGTAGTTAATAATTTCGCCTGTTTCAGGATCAAACTTTACGGTACCTGATGCAACCTGCACACCTTCACCCAACCAGGTTTTCTCACCCTTTGTATCTGCTTCGCGGGCACTTGCCATTGAATTTCCGTTGGCATCTGTCATGTTGTCTTGTACAGTTTCAATGTGTCTTCCACCACGGAATGTCTGACGCTGAATCTGGTTTACAATCAAACCACCAATTCTTCCGTCCAGCTGAATTCCCAATGACCAGTTTTTGTAGTTAATCTTGTTGTAGAATCCGATTACCAAATCAGGCAAGGTGTAGCCCTGGAATTGACCTTTAGGAAGTACAATAGGACGGCCACCAGCATCATTAATGAGCTTACCATCTGGTGTGCGGGCAAAGCCTCCTGTGTATAGTGCATCAATACGGTCACCAACTTTCAGAAAACGGTTAGCTGAGTTATCGCTTACGAAATAGTTAGATGCTATTTTGTCAACACCATTGTATATGCCGGTCAGGTATTCTCTGTAGCGTGAAAGGTTCAGCATACCGTCCCATGAGATGCCATTGGCCTTTTTAGCCTTGATAAAATCGCCTTTGAAACTCACTTCCCAGCCTTTACGCTGTGTTTCAATACCGTTTACAATCTGATTGGTGTAGCCGGTAGCTTCGGAAATGGTTCTTTGGAAAATGCCAGGACCATCGTTATAAATATAATAAGTAGCCTCAACACTCAGTCTGTTTTTGAACATTCTTAATTCAGTTCCAAATTCAATATCTGTTCTGTTAAAAGGCTGTAAACTTGCATTGGGCAGTACGTTGGTAAAGTTGGCTGAAGGACGGCCATTGTATGACAAAGGTGTGTTATAAATACCACTGTTAATGTAAGCAGGGCCATCATAAGGGCTGTTGTAGTTAGAACCATATCCTAGTGTATTACCAGCCTGTGAAATGGTAGGTGCTGTCAAGCCGCCTTTAACCTGTGCGAAAGATGCCCTTAATTTCCAGAAGCTCAGCGTTTTGGACTTGATATTCTCTAACAAGTCTGTGGGAAGAAATGACAATGATGCAGAAGGGTATACAAATGAATTGTTTCCGGAAGGGAGGGTGGAAAGTTGATCCATTCTCACTCCCAAGTTTAAAAACAACCATTTTGATCCAACGTCAGCCAAGGCGTAAAGAGAATTAACTGCCATTCTTGAATTAAAATTAAACACCCTAACAGGATTTGAGCTATTTGCGAAGTTGTAAACTTCAGGCACATTCAAATAATCCGTGGTAGCCCAAGAGCTGTTGTATGTAAAGTCTCTGCGGTTGCCACCCAATGAAGCGTGTACATCAAGACGGGATACTTTTTTATTGTAATTGAACAAAAATTCGTTGTTCATTTCAAACATTGCTCTTCTGTCTTCACGGTAATCGCCGCGATTTTCTTCCCTACCATAGGGGTGGGCACTGAACGGCATCTTTTCAGTTCTCAAAATATCATAAGTAGTAGCAGAAGAACGAACCAATAAATTGAGGTCATCGTTAATATCCCATTCAAGTGAAGTGTAACCATACAAATCATTTTTATAGTGGCCACGAAGCCATTTGTAAGCTACCAACCAAGGATTTTGATAACGCTTATATTCTGAATGGATTGACTGAACCCCTTCCTTGCCCGGTTGCCAAATTCCACGAATATCATCAGCATTTACATCCCAATCAGCACCTTGCCATATAACAATGTTGTAAATAAGTGAATTAGGACCATAAACCACATCATTTATATTTTCAGTTGACTGCCTGTTGTAATTGATTGAAGCATTAAATTTAAAACGATTATTTAAACGTGTAGATCCAGTGATATTAAAAGTGTTGCTGTTTAAACCGGTATTGGGAACGATACCGCGTTGATTTAGATTGCTAAATGAAAAACGTATATCTGATTTATCTGAAGAAGATGAAATGCTAAAGTTATTGGTGTTCAAAAGACCAGGCTGCAAGAACCTCTGCAGGTTATTCTTACCGCGGGCAATAAACGGAGTAGGTATTTTTTTTCCTGTAACAGGATCAACAGGGCTATCGTACTGTGCGATTAACTGACCATTGAGCTTAGGGCCCCAAACGTCGTAGTCACCGTCATTGTTTCCACCTCCTAAACCATCAACGAAACCATACTGACCATGGTCGCCGGGTCCATATTCATCCTGAACTTTTGGAATAGTAAGAAATCCGTTTTCCATGATGGTAGAAGTATTTACTTCAACTGAAACACCAGATTTGGAACCCCTCTTGGTTGTTATAACGATTGCACCGTTCTGTCCGCGATAACCATACAGAGCAGCTGCCGCAGGACCCATCAGAACAGACACTTTTTCAATGTCATCAGGCGACAAATTGTATGCATCTGAGTTAATTGGAATACCATCAACTACGAATAGTACATTTTGACCTCTTCTGATATCGCTTCCTCTTAAAACAACTTGAGAATTTCCAAGTAACTCGGAGTTTTGACCTATTGTCAAACCGGCTACTTTGCCAATCATGTTGTCCAGCACATTTGTCTCTCTGGCTTTCACCAGCGTTGAGCCTTGGATTTCCGATACTGCAAAACCAAGTTTCTTTTTCTCCTTTTTAATACCAAGAGCGGTTACGATTACCTCGCCAACGGCCGAAGTGTCACCTGTCTTGGTAGGTTCTGTTGTCTGACCTTTCAAGCTGGCCAGGCCAAGAGCGGACAATATAGAAATTGTCAGCATTTTGAGTAGTTGATGATTGCGTTTCATGTTGCAGGCGAAAAAATAGCTGAACTATAAACTAAATGTTATTCATTATTAATTTTTCAATAATTATAATTAGGAAATTTTTTATTCACATTAATTTAATTAATTAATTATTTATTAACTTATTTTAAATACTTTATTTTTGATTAAGAAATGATTTACAGAAGTAACGATAACCTTTGCGCATACTTACAACGGCAGAAGACGGTTATCTTCCTGGAATGAAAGGCTTTTTAGGATTAATAACGGGTTAAAAACAATGGTCTTAAAACATCAAAGCAATTGATGCATTTCTTCCGGGCGAGTTAATACCGCTGCCATGTATTTTAACTATTTCATTACTTAAATTTTGCACTAAAAAAACAATGGTGCTGCGCTTAAATTGAAATTCAGCACCCATATCAAATTGAACATACCCAGGTGTCCCGTTTGCCCCAATTCGGTTATCCTGAATATCGGCTTTAGCCAGTCGCTTTTGTCCGGCAGATGCTATGTACTGCAAAAAGATATTCTTACACCATCCATTAACCGGAAGATATTCAATACGAATCAATCCATTTGCAGGGGGTATCCGGCGCATTGGTTCAGAACCAGAAATGTTATCCCCTTTTGTTAATGACATTCCTGTTTGAATAGTTACCTGTTTATTCATTTTGTATTTTGCATACCATTCCAAACCGGTTATTTCCGAAGTACCAACATTCTGCTTGATATATACAGGATAACCGGCTATTGAATCACTGCCTTTCCTGATTCTTTCAATAATGCCTGAAATTTTATTTGCGTACACGGAAACCTGAGCTGCAACCTTTTTGGAATGGTACTTTAATCCATATTCTTTATTGAGGGAATATTCCGGATTCAAATCATATTGAGGCAATTCGTATCGAAAGTCAACAATTCCCAAAGTGCCCTGATCATCAATATTTGGAGCTCTAAAACAAGTTGAAATATTGCCGTATAACCGAATCGCATCCCATACTTCCCCTTTCAAAAATGGAATTCCTGCCGACATGCCAGCTGAATAAACAAATGCATTATTATTCAACACAACATTCCCTATTGCCGGATCTGATATTGATGTTCGTATTACCTGGTATCTGCCACCCACATTAATATCAAGACGTTCAAAGCCAGCCTTTGCCATGGTATATAATCCATGCTGCAGGTAAATTGAATTATTGGGATACAGGCCCCGCTTTACAACTTCACCACCTGTATTTAAATCCAATTGTGCCCTCTTGGAATTAACATTGTCCCGATAAAGCTCATACCCTGAAACCCAGCTAACTTTGTCAAATAATTTTTTCTGGAATTCTGCGGTTATAAAGCGATTATACAAATCATCTCGTTCTTTTGTTAGCTGCACGGAATTGTTCTTTTGCAAACTTCTTGCTTCGTTGGTTTGTTGCAGCCCTGCGGTAAGTGTAAGAACATTGCTGCTTTTCCAATTTAATGACCTTCGCAAATAGAGTAGCTGCCGGTTTTGAATGTCCATTTGATTAATCTTAAAATCTTCCAATTTGATTTTATGAAAAACCGGAACATCAAACTGGTTGTTTCGCTGAAAAGCCAAAGTCCACAACCCCAACCTATCCTTTCGCAGGTATTTTAAATCACCGTTCAATTCGCGGTAACCAGTGGGTATTTGATGATCAAGCCCCCCCCCAGGCTTCACATCACCAAAACTGCGATAGGTTAACCCAATGGTAAGGGAATTTTTATGGTTTGAAGCGTCAATATAAATACGTTGTGTCAATTCTGAACTTGGTGCTGAAACCCTGGTTATACTGCCAACTTTCATTAAGCTAAACTTGCTGTTATCACTGAATTCAGCATTTCGGAATGTAAAATTCAAAATTCCACCAATGCCGTCACTTCCAAATTGGACGCTACCAGTTCCCAGTGCCACCTGAATATCTGAAATGGCTAAACCATCAATGGTGTTGATATACTGATTTGGACCAAAACGAAAAATACCCGAATTCAGCCTAATACCATCAACAAGACTAAGGATCTGGTTGCCCGTGAGACCTCTTAAATACGGCGATCCTCCTCCATAATTGGTTCTTTGAACCTGTATACCTGGAATTGAAGCCAATGACTCAGGACAGGTTCTGGCTAAGCCGCGCTTAACAGGATTGCCTATGTTGAAAGCGGTAAAAGTTGAGGTTGCAGAAGTCTCGCCCCCTCGAAAGGCGATAAAAATAGTATCCAGCGCATTGTATAAATCGTTTTTCGGCTGTTTGGTATTTGAAACCTGTGCAATAGCAGAATTAATCGATAATATTCCCAATAAAAGTAAGATACAGAACTTACTCAAAGGTGAAAATCTTTTCCTTAAAATCATTCGATTCAGTTTACAATTAGTGTGATTTTCTTTTAGTCTGTGGCAACGCAGAGAACTCTCCTTTCACATATTTCCAAAGCAACTCATTCATCAACCCTTCATCGTCAACATCTTCTTTATGCAATAATAATTTCTCGCTTTTTCTCATTAAATAGGCTGTGGATCTTGGGTTATCAATGCCATTCAATTCGTTTAAATTCACCTGAGAAGGAACAGACAAAAACGGGGTGTTATCAGCCGTATCGGAAAAACACCGCCACATTGCTTTGGCACCTCCATCGTACTGGCTCATAGGCTTCATGCCCAGTATCAGCTCCATTGTTCTTAGCATAGAGCTGGTGGTGTAGTGTGTATGGTCTACATACTTTCTTTTTACAAAACCTCCGGCTACATAAGCCGTTGAACGATGCGCATCTATATGGTCGGGGCCATTTTGTGCATCGTCTTCAAGAATAAAAACCACAGAACTATTCCAAATCGGACTTTTAGAAAGATACTCAACAAACATTCCTACCGCCAAATCATTATCAGCCACATGAGCAAAAGGCGTTGGTCTGCCCTTTCTTACGCCTTCTGTATGATCATTAATAAATCTCAGTGTATTCAGCTGTGGTACTTTTGATATCGCTATCAGTGAATCAAAATCCCGTTTCCACTGAAAAAACCGCATGCTATCCTTCACCCGTTCATCCCATGATGTAAAATAGGAACAGAAATGCCCTTCCAATACTTTGATATTGGCTTTGTAATCATCGGCAAATTCACCATAGGTTCTGTAACTGATTCCGGCCGCTTTGGCATGATCCCAAATAAACCCCTTGTTTGGATAAGCAATAGATTGCTGACCTTCGTATACATAATCACCTCCCCTTCCACCATAACTGGTAGGCCAGGTCTTTTCAGTAAAATCATTGGCAATGGCACCTGTACTCCAATTATGGCCGTCGGCACTCACCTCTGCATCTACATAAAAATGATCTAGAAGTACAAACTCTTTAACCAGCTTGTGCTGGTTTGGTGTAATGTTTTCTCCAAACAGCAATAAACTGGTATCGCCATCGCCGCCGGCAACATCACTTAAAACCTGATCGTATGTTCTATTCTCCTTAATAATATAAAATACATATTTTATCGGCGAGGTATCGCCCACACGCCCGGGAACAGGATTGGATTCCGGAATTTCACGGTCAATTAATTCCGCTTCGCTTGTGTAGGGCATGTTTTGCAATGACTGTTGCGTATATTCATTCAACAATTCTTGATTGTCAATGTTGGCTACGTCTAATATTTGCAGCGAACCTCTGAATAATCCACCTATGTACTGCACTTTCTTATTGTTTATGCCACCCTGATAGGTAACCTGATTTTTCCGAACAGCTGGATTGGGGCCCTCAGGATTGGCCTGCGATGCTATTCCCTTGCCATTGGTAATAAGCAAATTGCCTGCTACTACAGCAACCTGGGTAGGATACCAGCCTGCAGGTACAAATCCGAGTAATTTGGATTTTCTTTTCTTCTTTACATCAAAAACAGCAATATTATAATTGTCTGCATTGGCCACAAATAATTTGTTGTTGTGTATTGCCAGCCCATTGGGTGTAGAGCCTGTTGGGGCATTGGGGTATGCCGCAGTAATGATTTTTTCCGTTACAACCAATTTTTTCAAGTCTATAATGTGTACAGTATTGTCATTACCACAAGCTACAAACAACCTTTTGGAAGGGAAATCCAAAAACATTTCATTGGGATTTGAACCCACGGAAATACGCTTAATTAAAGACAAAGAGGATTTTTCGAAAATGGCTATTGCAGAATTACCCCATTCACTTACAAAAAGCAGTTTGTTATCCTTGCTCAACCTGATATCATATCCCGCGGATTGTAGTTTTATTTTTTTTATTACTTTTTTTGTGGCTAAATCCACCAGCCTTAAGGCGGAATCTTCTTTTGAGACAACGTATAAATATTTACTTTGGTTATCACAAATCATTCCGGTTGGCGATATCCTTACCGGCCAGGGGTTGCCCAAAACTATGCTGTCATTAAATTTTAATTTGCCGTTTTTAAAATCAAAAATTTCTATTCTGTTATTATTACCTCCGGATACATAAAGCGATGCTCCGTTCAAACCCCAGCACATTCCATAAAAGGTTTTATCTACCGAAACACTGTCAACTACACGTCCATCTTTAGTTTCAATCACCATGAGCGAATGATCACTCTGACCCGCGTTTTGAATCACAGCATATTGCTGCCCGGGATGAACCTCCATTTTCAATGGCAAATCACCCAACCTGATGTTTTTTCCTGCCGGCGAAATTTTCCATCCGTTTGGCAATTCCACACTGCCTGCCGCATCATTGAAAACACCATTGTTTTGTGCATATGAATTAAATATTTTCAGGCATAAGCACAAAAATATAAAGCCGTATTTTACTGTTTTTTTCATTTTTATTATTTCTGCTTCTTAATGTAATTTTCAGAATCCATGGGCTCACCCATTTTCACTTCCCGCCATGGAATCATGCGGTTATATTTCTTTAGACAGTATTCAGGATTAAACACCTTTACATCACTTTTTTCCAAAGTGTAAGGTGTATAATCGGGTTTGTCAGTGAAAAAATCCGATAACAAAGTAGATGTTAAATCATATTGATTTACCGGTTTTATTTTCATGAATGTATAAATGGTTTTTATAATGCTTCCAAAATTTGCATGAACATTAGAAACATAATTTCTTTTCACATAAGGTCCGGCCATCATCAATACACTGCGATGAGCGTCTATATGATCAACACCACCCTGCGGATCGTCTTCAGTAACAATAACCAACATATTTTTCCAATAAGGCGTGCGGGATAGAAAATGCAACATTCGGCCCAAAGCCAAATCGTTATCCGCAACATATGAATGAATGAAGGGATAACCGTCTTCCGACCTTGGCGAAGTAGTGTGGTCATTTGGCAATTGAATGGTTAACATGCTGGGCATGGTATCTTTCCCGCTCAGCCATTTTTCCGAAAACTCTTCCTCAAATTGTTCTACCCTAAACTGGTCTGGGATGTTCATGTTGTAGCCGGCATATTTTCGTGAAGTATGATCAAAAATGGCTTCCGGCATGGGAAACGGAACCGGCAGTGCTGTTCCGTTTGATGTATCGTACCATTCTTCCTGCACATTGGTATATTCATTTGCCTGACCAAAATTGTATACCGAAATATTGTTTCTTTTCAGTGCTTCCCACAGCCCACCCGTCTCATTGTAATCCTCCGGATCCTGAGCACCGGTGGTTCTTGGAAAAATTCTGCCTTTGGCGGGTGAAAAAACATTATATCCTCCTGCATTGGCAGAATTCGTCTCTACATATTCATTGGGTATGGTGCCCATCATCCAGTGATGTCCGTGAATAGATGCGTCACTGTCGCAGTAAAAGTTGTCGGAAATCGAAAATGCTTTTGCAATTTTATGATGATTGGGCGTTACTGAAATTTCTTTTCCATCAAACAAACTGTCTATGAAAGCAGAGTCTATGCCCATCGTGGCCCATTGCCGACGGGTAAATGCGGTGGAAATTCTATCCCGTTTAAAAATCCCGGAATCTATTTTTAATAATTGTTGAATCAGTATTTTTTTGCAATTAACACCAAACCTGGATAGAGAAGAATCACCCTTTACATTTGGCATCTGAGCAAATACTTCGTCAAAGGTTCTGTTTTCTTTGGTAATATAAACAACGTGCGCAATCGGCGGTAATTTTTCAGAAACAGATTGCTGAACAAAAGTGTTTTGTATGCATTGCAACGCCCCGTCTGCCAATTCAACTTCGCTTGGGGAGCTTATTCTTTGTAACAGGCCTAATTGTATATCGCCAATATACGTTCCCTGAGACGGTGGTGTAAAATTCAAACCTCCGTTGGGTCCGGCACCCAAACCCCTGGCCGATGTAACAAGCACTTGATCACGAGCTTCACTATATTTTACGCGGGTTGCACCCCAGCCTGAAGGTATAAAACCCACTGTCTTTTTGCTTTTTATATTGATAACAGCAACTGCATTATAACCCAGTAAGGCCACATACAGCCGTTGTCTGTTTCTATCAATATCAATTCCGTAAGGAAAATACCCCCTGTAATTATCCAATTCCGTTTGGGTTTTTATGGGAATGTAACCGGATATCTTTCTTTTTCGGATATCTACAACCGCAATATTGTCGTTTTGCGTCTGAGAAATGTAAGCATATCCTTTGTAGCATACAATGCTGCTGGGATGAGAGCCGCCTACAATTTCCGACCCCTCGAGCATTTCACCAATTTTTAGTCCGGTTTGCAATTTCCCTTCTATGGTGTTGTTCGCTGTGTTAACAATCCAAACTGACATGGACTCATCATTCACCGCAGGCCCCAGTCCTGGAATCTTGCGTCCTCCTGCCATAATCCCCGTATCTGATTCAGCAGTATGGGCTCCATAGGGTGGAAAATGCAAAAACAAACTGTCTTTATTTTGGGCTGTTACGCCAGGAAGCAATGGGTATTGGTATATGCCTACATGGCAAAACAAAACGGATTTTTTATCCTCGCTCATCGCCAAACCAAATGGGATTCTTCCAGTAGGTATGGCTGCTTTTAGCTTCTTGGTGTCTAAGTCTATTCTATATAAAACCTGCCAACCGCGATCCAGCACCCATATATCCCGGTTTTTCTCATCCACAATTAAGTCCGTGAGAAAAGATTCTTTGGGAGCAGCAGCATGAAATGCACCAACATCAATAGAATCCACAATTTTTTTGGTAGCTATGTCAAACTTCCATATAATTCCCTTATCGCCACCTCCAATAATTACCGTCCTGTTGTCCTGCAGGCATTGGGCACCAATAAATGAAGCCCCTTTGATGATGTCAGTTCCGGAGCCGTCAAACTCCGGAAAACGCTGAATTTTCATTTTTGACTCTCTCAAATCCACCAATGACACCGCATTGCTATGAAGAATCAAAGCCCATTCTCCGTTAGGTGTTACCGATAAACCGTATGGCGCCCGGCTAATTCTTAATTTTTCTCCGAAAGGGTTCACCTTTCTGCCTGATGGTAAAATTGAAAAACCGTCAGGATTAATTTTACAGTAATCATATTTACCCGGAACTTCAAGATTTATATGCGACTGCTTTTGAGACAACAGCGCTGTAACCGGCATAAATAATAGGCTTATAACCAAAAGGTAGTTTCGCATTTTCACCAAACGAATAAATGGTGTAGAATTGACAAGGTCGTAAAACAAGTGATAAATAATTGTTAATTATAAGATTCGGATTTCAAGAAATGCTGGCTTTTGCCACCTGATTTTTATACACTGCATATGCTTGTATCACACATCCTCACAACGGATAGGGGGTTTTAGATTTGCAGCCTATATCTATAGCCTTCAATGTTTAGGATTCTCTTTCCTATGATTCTCAAATTTTTGGCAGTCCTCTCAAACCGTGTGATGACTTCATGAAATGAATGCTGCGAGAGCATGAAACAGAATGACACTAATTGTATGTCATTAAACCAAAATGCGGTCTAATAGCACAAAAGGATAGGTTAGCATAACTAATTTTTTGATTAAATAACTGGGAAATATTACATTTGAAAAGGATATATATCATGTTAACTAATTCTGCAATGAAGATAAAAACTATTTTAAGAATATTTTCATCTATTTATATATCTATTTTTTTTGTAAATTGCAGTAAGAATTATTACAACAAAATAGATGCTGGCTACTTCAAAACGGATGAAAATACCTATAAATTTAAGGATTTTGTTTACCAAGGAACTTTAAGCGCGGATGGAGTTCCTGTAGGTAAAGGCAAAATCACTTACAACAATGGAATTGTTGCCTCTGGCTACTTTAAAAATAGCAATTTAGAAGATGATAACGCATCTCTTTATATCCCAGGTACTGGAACAATAACAGGTAAATGCATAAATGGCACCTTTATATATGGTACCATCAGATACTATTTTGGAAATTTGTATACAGGCGAAATAAGCAATTACGAACCCAATGGCCAAGGAGAATACAGGAAGAATAATCTCATTTTGGTAGGTACATTTAAAAAAGGAGTACTCAACGGACCCGGAGCTATTATAGATACCGTTTCTAAAACAAAGACTTACTCAGAATTTCGCAATGGATTACCCAATGGGATAACAGGTATTGAAGAAAAAGACAAAAAAATCAGATTTGCTGATTTCGAAAATGGTATAGATGCCTCCGCCGTAAAAAAAGACGCTTATATAAACAATTACGTTAAATCCATAGAATTTAAAGAATTAAAACCCAAACAAGACTCCATAGAGAACATTAAAGCCAAAATAGAAAATTTAAACACTAAACTTCAGGGATACAAATTCAACTATAAGTCACCAGAATCTGCTTGTTTGCGCAATGGGATGTATTTAACAGTTGCTACCCGTCCTAAAAATGGAGAAACAGAATATTCCTGGATTTCAGGTTTTGGTATTACCCATAACAATATCACCACTGAGCAAATGCAAAACGAACATTGGAAAGAAACTGTTTACTATGGATATTCAGAAAACTATTACGAAAGGACTGTTGAGCGAGAAATTAAAGTCATAGGTCCAATAGGTCTTTCGCGCAGCGAAATTCAAAAATTGCTGCTTGCTAAAAAAGCAATTATCAAAGAAAAAAAGCAAAAAGAAGCAACACTGAGTGAATTGTGCAATAAGTGGCGAATGAATCCACAAGAATATCAACAAGAAATTGAACGCTATCTAAACAACGAATATTACGAAATATCTGAACTTTTAACACAGTACAATGATTTGTTAAAAAGCCAGGAAAAATCAGTTGAAAATAGGCTTTTAGAACAAAAAAGACTTGAATCGGTCCGCAGAAATCAAGCAACCGTATCCTATAACAAATTAGCAGAGGACAGAACAGCTGAGATTAAAAATAAAATGTGTTTATTCCGACCCTGTTTGTTTTGTCCCCCAAAAAATGCCAAAGTAACTTGCCAATAAATCATGAATAAATACATCATTATTTTATTAATCTTTCTATCCAATAATGGATATTCAAGCAATTTAATTAAAAATACAAATTCGCAATTTTATCCAAACCCACCCGAAAAAATCAGTTTGAATGGCATCAGTAATTCAATCATAGGATATAACAAAAACATAGATATCGCGAATCTCAATAAATATCAAATTCAGAAAGTCCGTGTATTCTTACTCTCATTTTCACCATTATTAGTCCATGGAGTTTACAGGATAAACAAAAACATAAAAAACGTTGACCTTCCAGCAGGAAATATTATTGGATCTATTATAGAATCAACAATTGGATTCGCATTTACACTTAACGGCATTAAAATAGAAAGCATAATGTGGAGAGAAGAAAATGAACGAAAATCTGCGGTTGATAATTGTATTAGGCTGTATAACTCAATTACGGTAAAACCAGCAGTAAAAATAGAAGATATAAAAACTTACTGATTCTACAGTATGCCTTTGACCATCACATGCATACAGCAAGATGTGATAAAATACAAAGCATCTGTAGTTTAATCAAAAGCCTTTAAGCAATTGGGACTGCGTTCTTTCATTATGGCTCACTTTATTATTCGCAAATGTGGAATCTTAGTCAAACAAAAATAAAATACCTTTTTTTTTGTAGATCTACAATTCACAATACACCTGCTTTATCTCCCTCACCCACTGACCCGCATCACCATTTAAACGCGCACAGGGATGTACCTTGGTGTACATATTTTCAAACCCATGCATCCACACAAACCCCTAAAAACACTGGGCATTTTCATCAACCACACCCGTGCCCTATTTTTCATCCCCCAAAACGGTCCCCAACAACCCGCACCACTCGAATCCGGCATAGAAATACGGGTGCGTTATGCAGGCGAAACACATTCCGGTGCCAATGTGGGCAATTTTCGGTCTACCAACAACGAATACAGCCAACACAACCGAACCAACAATCAGCTGAAGCAATACCTGAGCACATTGGCAGAACACCTGGAGCCCATGGATGCCGCCATCATCATGGGGCCAAAAATTTTGGTTAACCAGTTTAAAAACTACCTGAACGACGATAAAAAATACGCACAAAAACAACTCCACTTCGAGCACCAGGATAAAATGACCGAATCGGAGTTTCAAATGGCCGTAAACAAATTTGCCAAAACGGTTATTTAACCGTTTTGGCAAATTTCATTAAATCCAAAATACTGTTTCAATCCTACAGCCCCCAAGGGTATGTCTCTGGCAGTTGCAACCCATCGGGTTCAACATGCATGGCGTGCAGCGGATGTGTTTTCTTGAAATACAGGAAAGCCTGATAACGTTCCGGAATAACACTGGGAACATAATTTTTCACCTCCTCGCTTCCGGGAAGGTAAACCACCCCAATCGCACGGTGGTTGATGCGTTTTTCGAAAAATTCGGTTTCTCGCAAATCATCCGAAAACACCATGCAATCCCGTCCCACATTATCTTCCAGCCAATGTTCCCAGCTGCCGCTGCGTGCAGGCGGCATATCCATTTTAATGGGCTTACCATTCCAGCGGTTTGATGCCATCACCCGGCCTGTATATGACCCCATACCCACGCTGTATACCCCTTGCGCATGGAATTGTTCGTGCAAAAGCTGACCAAGGTTCAGCATGCCATCCTCCACCATATCGGTAGCACGGGCATCGCCAATATGGGTGTTGTGCGCCCATATAATGGCTTTTGATTGTTTGCCATGAAATTTAAGCAACCGGTCCAGGGAATCTGCCATGTGCAAATCACGCAGGTTCCACGAAAGCGGCCCTGCTTTAATCATGGCGCGGTAATACTTCTCGGCATTTACCGCAACAACCGCATTCTGTTCTGCATTCAACGAAGCCTCCGGATCTGTGTTGTAGCCGGCTTGCCGGCTACGGATAGCAGCGAGTAAGGCAACGGCTTCAGTCTCGCACGATTGTGTAAGTGCACCATTGCGCACCGCGTAGGATAATCCTTCCTGCGTACCGTAGGGCTCAAAACAACTGAACACTTTCTGCACCTGGCTATACGCTTCCTTGTCGTTGGCTTTGAGGTACGCTGCCAGGTATTCCAGCGATTCCTGTAGGCTGTAAACATCCAGGCCGTAAAATCCGGCTTTATGCTTCGCATCCCTGCCATCGTTGTATCGACGCAACCATTCTGCAAAGGCTTCGGTTTCCCAATTGGCCCACATCCATGTTGGCCAACGGTTGAAGTTTTGAAAAACATCCTTTGCTTTTTTGCCAGCACCCCGATATCCTTTCACATAGCGGTTGATTTGGTATGCATCCGGCCAGTCTGCTTCCGCCGCTACAAAGCTGAAGTTCTTTTCCGAAATCAACCTGCGGGTGATATAATTCCTCCACATATAGTACTCATGCGTACCATGTGAGGCTTCACCCAGCATCACAATGCGCGAATCCCCAATTTTATCAATCAGCAAATCCAGATCCTCGGGATTTTCCAGCGACATTGCGGCAGATTTCATGGTTCGAACAGCCTCTTCTTCGGCGTGTTGTGATAGCAGTTTTACGTCTTGCATAGTCCATACAAAGCAACATCCGCACTGAAGCGGGAATAATGCGTAAAATCATGCACATCATTGAAAAAAACAGGGTTTAAACATGGAGAAAGTAGGTTACATTTTAAATTGTTTGACTCCATGCTTTGGTCATTAATTATCCAATAAATTTGGTAATTTGCATTTTTTTTCGTATATTGGGTTGTCTCATGAAAATACATACCCCTTACATACAATTGAATGCCCTGCTGAAATTGCTGGGATGGGTAGAAACTGGCGCTGATGCCAACAATGCCATTGATTCCGGAATGGTGATGGTGAACGGCCAAAAGGAATTGCGCCGGCGCAATAAAATCTACCCCGGCATGGTGGTAGCCTTCGAAAACAAACAGGTCACCATCGAATAATTGTGCACTTACAAAGGCGCTCCAAGGAAAGTTAACCTTTCCTGCGTATCATTGCAGTTACGCTTTTATGATGAAGAGAACCTTACTGCTGGGAATGGCACCCGTTGCAGCTACCTTTCCCGTTCTGGCCCAGAAAAAGAAAAACAATAAGAAAAAAGGCGCTCCCGCCGCTACAGAGGCTCCCAAGCCGAAGGATGATAAGCCTTCCATTGCTTCCAAAACCAAGAATTGCAAACGCATACCCGGCCTTTTTACAATGTTCAGGGATACTGCCACAGGCAAATCTTTCCTGCTCGTTAAAAAAGACCAGCTGAATAAAGAATTCATCCATTTTACCTACACAGAAAATGGGGTAACCGATGCCGGATTTCACCGCGGACAGTTTCGTGGAAGCCGCATTTTCAAAATCAAAAAGCACTACGAATACATTGATTTTGAACAACAAAACACAGGCTTTTATTTCAACCCCAAAAGCGAATTGAGCAAAAGCGCCGAAGCCAATATCAGCAACAGTTCTCTGGCTTATGAAAAAATCATCGCGGCCGATGAAAAAACAGGGGAATACCTGATTGATGCCGATGAACTCTTTTTGAGTGAAAAACTTCACCAAATCAAGCCAAGTGGATTCCCTGGAAACCCCATGGCATTTAACATGGGAAGCTTAAGCCGCACCAAAACCCGTTACGAGCAGTTGAAAAACTACCCTATGAACACCGACCTGGTGGTTCGTTATGTGTTTGAAAATCCTTATCCCATTAACGGAGGCAGCGAAGAAGTTACCGATGCCCGTGCTACCAATGTGGTGGTACAGCACAGCCTTATCGAGATGCCTGCCGATGGTTTCAAACCACGCTTTGATGATCCCCGCATTGGGTATTTCTCCGAGCAGGTAAACGACATGACCACCACCGCGGCTGTCAATTACCGCGACCTTATCCATCGCTGGGATTTGCGCAAGAAAGACCCAACTGCGGCCAAAAGCGAACCGATAAACCCAATAGTTTGGTGGATTGAAAATACCACGCCAAAAGAATTCCACGCCACCATTAAAGCTGCCGGAGAATCCTGGAACAAGGCTTTCGAACCCCTCGGGTTTATCAATGCTGTGCAAATCAAGGAACAACCTGATACCGCTGTCTGGGATGCCGGTGATATCCGCTACAATGTTTTGCGCTGGACCAGCAGCCCTAACCCACCATTTGGCGGTTATGGCCCAAGTTTTGTAAATCCACGTACCGGTGAAATCATGGGTGCAGACATCATGTTGGAATATGTCTTTGTAACCAACCGTATCGTGGCTGAAAAACTGTATGAAGTGCGCAAATCCGATGCACACTTCTGCGAAGCAGGGCATACGTTGCACGGAGAACTCATGCTGGGAACTGAAATGATGCGTGCAGCCGGTGCAGAAGAGGTAGAAATCACCAAACTCCTTCACCAAAGCCTGCATTATCTCGTATTGCACGAAATGGGCCATACTTTCGGCTTACAGCACAACATGAAAGCCAGCCAGCTGCTGAGCCCTGCTGAACTGAAAGACAAAAACACCACCGCTAATAGCCTTATCGGTTCGGTAATGGATTACCCTGCCATCAATTTGAACGGCGATGTAAAAGAACTTGATTTTTGCCAAACGGCTCCAGGCCCTTATGACATGTGGGCCATCAACTATGGATACAGCCAGGCCCTGGAAGATGAAACTGCCGAAAAGGAAAGGCTTGCCGGCATCCTGGGTCGCAGTGGAGAAAAAGCCCTCACCTTTGGCAACGATGCAGACGACATGCGCGCGCCGGGCAAAGCCATTGATCCACGCGTGATGGTAAATGACCTGAGCTCGGATGCCATTGCCTACGGCATTGAACGCATGGAAAAGGTACAAACCCTGATGAAAGGCTTGAAAAACCGCTATAACACTGGCGTAAGCTGGCAGGAAATGCGCAATGCATACAGCGGCCTTAGTGGCGCCTACAGCCAAATGGCGGGCATCATCAGCCGCTATGTGGGTGGCGTTTACGTAGAACGTGTAGCACCTTCAGCCACCAGCCAGGTGCCATACACACCGGTAAGTTATACCGACCAGAAACGCGCCATGAACGCCCTGGCCAAATTTGCATTTGCCCCAAATGCCATGGAAGTACCTGCAGAACTAACCGCCTACCTGCAACCACAGCGCCGCGGTTTCAATTTCTTCAGCAGTGGAGAAGATCCTAAATTTCACAGCCGCGTGGATGCAATGCAGAGCAGTGTGCTTGATCATTTGCTTAGCACCAGCATGATGCTTCGCCTGAGCGATAGCCGCCTGTATGGCAATAAATACAGCGTGGGCGAAATGCTCACCGACCTCAGTAAAGCCATATTTGACGAAGACATTAACACCAACGTAAACAGCTTCCGTCAGGTGTTGCAAATCAACTATACCGAACGTTTAATTGCCGTTGCAGGCATGAAAAACAACAGCCGACACGACGACATCAGCAAGGCAAGGGCCACTGCACAACTCAATGAGATTGCTCGCAAGCTGAAGGCAAGCACCGGTGGCGATAAAGACAGCAAAGACCACCGCAGCTACGTTTTAACCCTCATCGAAAACGGACTGGATGACTAACACCAATTCCATGCAACCCCTTTTCAGGATGGCTGCATTGGGTGCACTGTTGCTGGGTGCTGGCATAGCCATGGGCGCTTTTGGCGCCCATGGACTTAAAAATGTTGCTTCAGCACATTACATCCAGGTTTTTGAAACCGGGGTGCAATACCAGGTTTACACGGCACTGGGCATTATGCTGCTTTCCTTGTTTGGCAAAGCGCTTGAAAAGCCCATCCTGCTTATCCTGGCAGGCATGTGGATTTTTTCGGTAAGCCTTTATTTCATCGGGCTGAATGAATTGCTGGGTACATCCCTTAAAAAACTGGGCATGATTACACCGGTTGGCGGCTTACTGATGATTGCGGGCTGGTGTTGGGCAGGTATATTGTTGCTAAGGCAGAGCAAATCCTGATGATGGGCAAAACCATTATTTTTTTGCGCCATGGCAAGGCAACAGATGCGGCAGACGCCTTCAACGACTTTGAGCGGCCGCTGGTATCACGCGGACGTCAGGAAGCGGAGCAGACCGCTGTTTTGCTGAGAGAGAACAACCTCATTCCCGAAATGATCCTGAGCAGCCCGGCCACACGCACCGCTGGCACGGCACAAATTGCCGCTGCCGTATTTGATTATCCGGCGGAGCATATTGTTTACCATGCACCGCTCTATATGGGCCGCGCCCACGAATACATCGATGCCATCAACAACCTGAAAGCAGATTGCATACTGGTGGTGGGCCACAATCCCGAAATGCAGGCGCTGGCCTTTCACTTCGGCAAAGTAGGGCAGGCTGGTTTCCCTACCTCATCGGCAGTGGCACTGCAGTTTGAAGATGAGGTGATATCCGCGAAGAGCAAGGCCGTGTTGGTAGGAGAATGGCTGAGAGAGTGATATAACCAAACCAGCAATAAACCGGTTTTCAACTCCGGCAATAAACTTTTCAGTCTGCTGAAGGCAAAACATTTTGGGCAAATACTTTCTCACCCCGCCGCTAAAAGCTTTGTTATCGGGCATTAGCCCCTCTTAAAACGTGTAGGAATAAGAAACAGATATGGTTCTTCCGTTGGTGTAGCTGAATAAGGTATTGTCGCCTTTTTTGGTAACCTCATTGTACTCCTGTTTGTCGTA
>CANKVN010000024.1 GCA_947487055.1 Flavobacteriales bacterium | reverse complement strand
CCATTCGTTATGCAGTTGCGGCAAGCCTACTGCTAATGGCTTCCGCTGCTGCGTTCAATTATTTTTCGAATCGGGTTAACCACAACCCTGAATCTATACAACAGGTTAATTCAAGCCCTATTGTTCCTGCTCCAAATGCTGTGAAGCCCGCAATACAAACCGGGAAAAACATTGCAAAAAACAACAAGCTTGCAGGTGGCGGTATTCTTCCCAATCAAAAAGTAACTGAAACCCCGGCTGAAATTGAAAATACCGTTTTCACAAATCCGGATCTGGCTCAAATTATGAGCATAGCGCCACAATCCCTGAAGCCGCAATTCTTAACCCAGGAAGCAATAACAACAGCATACTCCATCACCATGATTCCGGAACAGATAGGACCATCCGGCTTTGGCAAAAGGCGCTCGCTGACCTACAGGTTGCTCAACAAATCCAAAACCATGCTGGCTAATTTGTCTTTGCCTGAGATTAAATTAAAAGCCATTAAATCAGAAAACACATTCATACCCACCATTCAAATGAATATCAAAACCAAAAAAGAAGAAATCATTGCCCAAATAATCGATTAAAAAAATGAAAAAACTATTCCTTCATATTTCCATATTGGCTGTGGCTACCGTTAGTATGGCGCAGCAAGTGCAGAAAAACACCAAAACAAAGATTTTGGTGATTGAAAAATCCATCGTGGATACGATACCGAAAAAAAACAGGAAAGCCACTGATATCTCAGCCGATTCTGCAAGGCTTGACAGCAGCAGCGAATTTGAAAGTTTCATCTCGCTATTCCCAAACAACAGCGTGGTCATCATCAACCACGACACCATCATCCCCGCTCCCAAAAGACGAAACAAGGCCCCCCTCATCATTTCTGAAGGCAGCATCAATCTGGGTTTTGCAGCAATAGACAACTCCAGGGCTGCAATTACCAATTCGTTTCCGGAGATAAAAAACGAAAGTTCCATGCATGTTGGATTTAATCAGGAATGGGGCTACAAAATCGGAAGGGGAAAATTCAGGCTTTGGTATGGACTGCGCTACGACATCATGAACTACAGCTTCAGCAACAGCAACCTGCGCCTAAAGGGAAATGCACCCATATTCACAACCTCTCTGGACAGTTTCAACAATACCGACAAAAGCAAGGTGGTGGTTAATTACCTCGGAATTCCACTTTCCATCGGTTACCAATCCAACCCCAAAAGCCTGCATGAGGGATTTAATATCCGCGCCGGAATTGCAGCCGGATACAGGGTTCGTGCGCATACCAAAGTGAAACTGGAAAACGACCGCACCGAAAAAGAATTTGATGATTTCAACTTCAACGATTTTTTGGTTAGTCCATTCGTGCAGGTTTGCTATAACAATTTCGGCCTATACTTCCGGTACAACACCAGCCCTATCTTCAAACTGCGCGAGGGGCCGGAAAACTATGGGATGCAATTTGGCATTGTAATGCAGTGATTGCTGCAACTGCCTCTCAGGAAATTGCAATTTTGGCGGTAACTTTGCGGGGTAAAAATCACCATGCGAAACTGGACCAGCATCAAGGAATATCAGGATATCCTGTTTGAATTTCATAACGGCGTAGCCAAGGTTACCATCAACCGCCCCGAGGTATACAATGCCTTCAGACCGCAAACGGTTACAGACATGCTGGATGCGTTCGACATTTGCCGTGAGCGCCAGGACATCGGGGTTGTAATCCTCACCGGCATTGGTGATAAAGCCTTCTGCAGCGGCGGTGACCAGAACGTAAAAGGGATTGGCGGATACGTTGGCGAAGATGGCATTCCCCGCCTGAATGTGCTGGATTTACACAAAAAAATACGTTCGCTGCCAAAACCGGTAATTGCCATGGTGAATGGCTATGCCATTGGTGGAGGGCATGTATTGCACGTGGTATGTGATTTAACCATTGCCGCTACCCATGCAAAATTTGGCCAAACCGGCCCCAAAGTGGGCAGTTTTGACGGAGGATTTGGAAGCAGCTACCTGGCAAGGCACGTTGGCCAGAAAAAAGCCCGCGAAATATGGTTTCTGTGCAGGCAATACACGGCAGACGAATGCGAAAGAATGGGCCTGGTAAACAAGGTTGTACCACTGGAACAACTTGAAGACGAAACAATGGACTGGTGCAGCACCATCATGGAGCGCAGCCCAATGGCCATCAGGATGCTGAAAAGATCGTTCAACGCTGAACTGGACGGCCAAACAGGGCTCATGGAACTGGCTGGAGACGCCACCCTGCTATATTACCTCACCGAAGAAGCCCAGGAAGGGAAAAATGCTTTTCTCGAAAAGAGAAAACCTGATTTTCAAAAATTCCCAAAATTCCCTTAATCCGGGCGGTTTAGGGAAAACTTAACGTACTTGATGGTACGTCCTTCTTTAAGCCAAATATTTTCATAGAAAGTCTGAATTTCCTTGAGTTCAGGCGCACAGGCCTCTGTGTAAACATTATTTACTTTTTCCAGTATTGTTAATCCTTCTTCCGCAATGGTTTCCAGGGTGCTTTCGAAGAACAAATCACTATCGGTTTTCAAATTCACCGCAGCAGATTTAATGCATATTTTCCTGTATTCATTAAGAAACCTGCTGGACGTTAATCGCTTGCGCGCCTTTGCAGGCTGAGGATCCGGGAAGGTTATCCAAATTTCGCTTACCTCATCAGGGGCAAAATGCTTTTCAATAAAATCAATTTGTATGCGCAAAAACCGCACATTCTTCAGGCCATCTTCCACAGCTGTTTTGGCACCGCGCCACAAACGGTTTCCTTTAATATCTACACCAACATAGTTCACATCAGGGTTTCTGCGGGCCAACCCTATGGTATAATCACCTTTACCGCAGGCAAGCTCCAGCACAATAGGATTGTTGTTACCAAAAATTTCGTGCCAGTGCCCAAGTGTATTGGCATTAAAATCCAATGTATTTTCAAATGCGTCAAATTCGGAGAACTTCTGCTGTTTGCCTTTGCTCATGTAGTTGCAAAAAAAGCACAGAATACCCGCATTTCTTACGAAATTTGCAACATGTTGCTTTCGCCGGATTTATTGCTCACTGCCTACCTGTCGGGAGCTTTCCCCATGGCCCATCCCGATGACAACGATGAAATTTACTGGCATACCCCACAATTGAGGGGCATTATCCCCCTGGATGAGCGTTTCACAGTTTCCAAAAACCTGAGCAGACTGTATCGCAGCCAAAAGTTTACCTACACCATCAACAGGGAATTTGAAACAGTGATTAGAAAATGCGCTGCTTTGCGGGCCGAAGACACCTGGATTTCAGAGGAAATTATCGAAGCCTATATCGATTTACACCGCGAAGGTTTTGCCCTCAGTTTTGAAACAAGGCTCAATGGCAATCTTGTAGGAGGCTTGTATGGCGTTTCTATCGGAAAGGCTTTTTTTGGGGAAAGCATGTTTCATACAGAAACCGATGCCAGCAAACTTGCGCTAATGTTCCTGGTGGATTTTTTGCGCGAAAATCAGTTTATGCTGCTGGATACCCAGTACCTCAATGACCACATAGCACAATTTGGTGCTTTTGAAATACCCCACAAAGAATATTTAACCTTGCTAAAACGAGCTACTGAAATAGAACCGTAACTTTGCTTCATGCATCTGGAGTGCACCATTGAAAACCATAAATACGCAGCAGCGTTAAACAAGGCCATAGACCTGAGTCAAAGCTTTGGCCCGCAAGGCGACAATCCTTCTGCATTCCATATACCGGAAGCCCGCATTAATCCCATACAGGTTGGCGATTTTATAGGCAGCGTTGCTGCAGGAAGCGGCGCCAATTGTGAGGTCATAAAATTCTGCGCCCATGGAAATGGCACCCATACCGAATGCCTGGGTCACATTACAAGGGAACGCAACACTGTTAACCGATTGATACAGGGTGGGCTAATGACAGCCTGCTTAATTTCGGTTTCTCCAATATTGGTAAATGAAGATTGGATCATAACACTAGCGGACATCAAGGCACAAACCCCACAGCAAACAGATGCCATTATCATCCGCACTGCCGACAACCAAACCAAGCGCAGCAAGGACTGGAGCGGAACAAATCCATGTTATTTTGAACCGGCAGCACTTGCCTGGCTAGCCGATTGCGGCTACACCCATTTTCTAACCGATTTACCCAGCGTTGACCGTGAAGAAGATGACGGCGCTTTGTCTGCACACCATGCCTGGTGGAACTATCCACAGAACCCCCGAACCAACGCCAGCATTACCGAATTAATTGTTGTTCCAACGGCCGCTGCAGACGGTTTATACCTTCTTAACCTGAGTTTCGCCCCCATCGAATCCGATGCTGCGCCCAGCAGGCCTGTCATTTATCCCTTAACCGCAATTTAATGGTGAACTCTTTCAGCGAAAAATGCCTCTATTTCTTCAACATGCTGCTATCCCGGATGGTGAATGCTGGCAAACGACCTGAAACCATCAACCCTGCAACCATTCTTATTGTTAAGTGGGATGAAATAGGCGACCTCGTGACAGCAACACACGTATTCTCGATGCTCAGGGAAAGATTTCCCAACGCTGTTATAGAGCTTATCACCAAGCCACAAAACATGAAACTGGTGCAATGCGACGAAAATCTGGACGTGGTTTCACCATCGCTTAAACACTGGAATGGGCGATATGATCTGCACATAGAACTGCGGGGCACATGGAAATCGTTTTTCAAGACCTTCCGTCACCTCCCGGGATATCGCTTGGACCGTGGATGGGTGCGCTTTTTACAGCGTGGCAACCAACCCCACGAAACAATTACCAATTACAGAATTGTGGCCCCGGTGCTGAGTGATATGCCCATGCACAGCCCCTACATTGCCACCCATAAGGCCGATGCAGTAAAGATTAAAGAACGGCTTCACGAGTGGGGTGTTAGCCAATATATTGTTTACCATACCGGAGCCAGAAAAGCGCTGCGAAGGTGGCCTGCTGCCAATTTTGCCGCACTTGCAGACCATGCCTTCCAAACATTCAACCTGTCTAGCATCTTCATTGGCACACCCGATGAACTTTCGCAGATAGAAGCGGTAACTGTTTTGATGAAAACCCCTGCCGTCATTTGTACCGAAAACATCAACCTTGCCGAACTGGCGGTTCTTATTGGCGGAGCAAATGCATTTGTTGGCAATGAAAGCGGACCCTTGCAAATTGCAGATGCCATGAAAGTTCGCTCCCTATCCTTCTTTGGACCCGGGGTTAAAGATGTTTTCTATCCACAACATCCCAATTCATTGATTATCCACAAGGTTTTACCTTGCAATCCATGTGATCAGGTGCATTGCGTGCACCCTGAAAACCCTTGCATCAGCAGGATTACGGCAGAAGAAGCGAAACATGCACTGGGTGTAGTTTTACGTCAATTTTAATGATGTTTACATTCCCACAGCAAATTACTGGCTTATTCCTTGGGGGTAAAACGCTGGTATGTTGTACTTTTGAATAGGCATGCATCGATCATTCGAAGTTACTGTATTGGGCACATCTTCTGCCGCTCCCACCAAAACCCGCTATCCAAGCAGCCAGCTGGTGAGGCTGGAAGGTGATTATTTCCTGATAGACTGTGGTGAAGGAAGTCAGCATCAGCTGGTGAGGCTGGGACTTCGCATGCAACGCATTAAATACATCCTGATTTCCCACTTACACGGCGACCATTTCTATGGCTTACCCGGCCTGGTGAGTAGCATGGCCCTTTTTGGACGCGCTGAAAAGCTCACCATCATTGGTCCCGCTGCTTTAAAAGGATTACTGGACACCATCATTCAGATGACAGAGTCCCGCATTCCGTTTGAAATAGAATATATCACAACCAACCCTGAAAAGGCTGAAACGGTGCTAGCCAACCGAAAATGGAGCATTAGCACAGTACCCTTGAAACACCGCATACCATGCACCGGTTTTGTATTAAAGGAACAAGGGCCGGAGCTTAGGCTAAACGCCAAGGTTTGCGAATCCATGGGGGTTCCCCTCGAATGGTACGAACCCCTCAAATGGGGCGACGACTGGCAAAAAGAGGATGGCAGCATTATTCCCAATGCCATGCTTACCCTGCCCGGAAACCCCAACCGGAGCTATGCCTACATCTCCGATACCATCTACGACGAAAGCATAATCTCCCATATTCAGGGCTGTAATTTGCTTTACCACGAGGCCACTTTTTTGCATAATTTGCAGGAGCGCGCCAGCGAAACGCACCATACTACATCAAAACAAGCCGGCCAAATTGCCGCTCAGGCCAAGGTGGGAAAGCTGATGATTGGGCATTTTAGCAGCCGCTACCAGCAAACCGACGATTTGCTGCTGGAAGCGCAGGAAGAATTTACCGATACATTGTTAGCCCTGGAAGGCCTGACGGTAAGTGTTTAGGACCTAAGACCATTAAAATAAACACAGGTTTCCTTCGTTAATAACTATAACCCGCTGCACACAAGGGGTTCAATATCTTCGCACATTAGGCATGGCAGCTAAAAAACAAGAGAAAGAGAAGCTCACTGATTTCGACAAATCCTCGAAAGGTGAGAAACCTGCACCGGTAGGAGGCAAACAAGTTGCTGATATTGCTACTTTGAAAAACGAACAGGCCCGCAAAGTATTTGGATTCTTGTTGCTTGTTTTTACTGCAGTTCTCCTCATAAGCTTTGTTTCATTCTATTTTTCCTGGAAATCAGACCAGGACTTTCTGGCCGGCGGTGATTGGAAACTCTTTAAAGCCAATCAGGGCAAGGTAGAAAACGCTATGGGCTTGCTGGGAGCCCGCCTGGGCTACTTTTTCATCCACAATGGATTTGGGCTGGCCGCATTTGCTTTGCTGCCCTACATCGCCCTTTCCGGGCTTTTCCTGTTATTTGGTTACAGGCCTTTTTCGCTGTTGCGCATTGCCATTCACACCATCTTGTTTACAGCATGGTTCAGCCTTTGCCTCGGGTTTGTTTTTCATCCCTGGTATCCCTTAATGGGCGGCACTTTTGGCTACTTCGGCATTTCTTCCATGAACCATGCCATAGGCTGGCCGGGTTCGCTCATTTTCCTTGTCGCATATGCTGTGGTTTATGTTATGGTTTTCCTAAACCTAAATCCTTTTGATAAAATCAAATTGCCCAAGAAAGATGCCTTGGCAGAAGTTCAGCCGGAAATGCAGGAAGAACTGGCCCCTGCAGCCATTATCGAAGAAGAACCAATTGCTGAAGTCGATCCGGATGTGGTATTTATTGACGAAGAAGACGACTATGAGCATGTAGACGTAGCTGCGCTCCCGCCCATAGAGTTAAAAGTCAAAAATGATCCTAAACCAATAGTTCCTCAAGAACCGGAATCCAGCATTGAACTTGAACCGGAACCAATTCCAGAACCCATCAGAGAAACACAACCCAAGGTAATTGACCTAAGTGGCGATGAAGATTTTGTAATTGAGGTAAAAACAGACGACGTAGAGGAAATGCTTGACGAAAACCGGGGTGAAACCACACAAGACCATTTTGGCATGGACACCGTGTTTGACCCAACCCTGGAATTGCGCGATTATCGTCATCCTACACTGGACCTGCTGAACGACTACGGAACCCAAAAACAGGAGATTGATATGAACGAGATTGAGAGCAGCAAAACGATGATTATCGAAACGCTCAAAAATTACAACATCGGCATATCCAAAATCAAAGCCAGTGTGGGCCCGACAGTTACCCTATATGAAATAGTACCTGCTCCCGGCGTTAAAATTTCCAAAATCAAAAACCTGGAAGACGATATTGCATTGAGCCTTGCAGCCCTTGGCATACGCATCATTGCACCCATTCCAGGAAAAGGAACCATTGGTATAGAAGTTCCCAATAAAAACCCTGAGATGGTGCCAATGAAGGGCGTACTGGCCAGTAAAAAATTCCAGGAGGCCGACATGCAGCTGCCTGTTGCTTTGGGAAAAACCATCAGCAATGAAATTTTCGTTACCGATCTGGCAAAAATGCCCCACTTGCTTATGGCCGGTGCAACAGGGCAAGGAAAATCGGTGGGCCTGAATGCCATTCTGGTATCATTGCTCTACAAGAAACATCCGGCATATATCAAATTTGTGCTGGTGGATCCTAAAAAAGTAGAACTCACCCTCTACAACAAAATAGAAAGGCATTTCCTTGCCAAACTACCCGGCGAAGGGGAAGCAATCATCACCGACAACAGCAAGGTAATTAATACCCTAAACAGCCTTTGTGTGGAAATGGACAACCGCTACAAACTGCTGCAAGATGCCCTGGTACGCAATATTGTAGAGTACAACGGTAAGTTTCTGCAACGGAAATTAAATCCCCAAAACGGACATAAATTCATGCCCTACATCGTGGTTGTAATTGATGAAGTTGCAGACTTGATGATGACCGCTGGGAAAGAAATAGAAACACCCATTGCCCGTTTAGCCCAGCTGGCAAGGGCCATAGGCATCCACTTGATTTTGGCAACCCAGCGCCCCAGTGTGAATGTCATTACCGGTATGATTAAGGCCAACTTCCCTGCCCGTATTGCCTTTAGGGTAACCAGTAAAATTGACAGCCGCACCATTCTTGATGGTAACGGTGCAGACCAGCTTATTGGTAAAGGGGATATGCTGTTTAGTGGTGGAAATGAAATGATCCGCCTGCAATGCCCGTTTGTAGATACACCTGAAGTTGAACGAATCGTAGATTTCATTGGCGAGCAACGTGCCTACTCCACTGCATTTATTTTACCCGAAGTAAAAGATGAAGCAGGCGAAGGCAGAGGCGGACAAGGATTTGACCCTAATGAGCGTGATGAGTTGTTTGAAGATGCAGCTATGGTGGTTGTTCAAAACCAAATTGGCAGCACCAGCCTCATTCAGCGCCGGTTGAAAATTGGCTACAGCCGTGCAGGCCGATTGATGGACCAACTTGAAGACTCGGGCATTGTAGGACCTAACCTGGGCAGCAAAGCGCGTGAAGTTCGTATTCCGGATGAAGCAAGCTTGGAACAGTTTTTGAATAACCTGTAGTAACTTTGAACTTCCAATCCATGATGCGTTATATTATCCTCACACCGCTGGCCATATTGGCTTCACTGGCAGTAAATGCCCAAAACGATCCAAAAGCCACTGCAATCCTAAATAAGGTAAGCAAACTCTATAAAAGCTATACCACCATTAAAAGCACCTTCACCATCACCACCACCACCGCACAGGGAAAAAGCACCTCCAGCAGCGGAACGGTATGGATTAAAGGCACAAAGTACAAATTGGATTATGCAGGACAGGAAATTTATTGCAATGGCAAGTTTATCTGGACTTACAGCAAAGAAGACAATGAAGTAACCAAAGAAGTTTACAAGATTAAAGACAATTCCATTACACCAAACGAGATATTCACCATCTACAACCGCGACTTTAAAAACGCCTACGAAGGCCCAACGGTTAAGGATGGTAAAACTTATGAGGTAATCAAAATGGTTTCCAAGAAGAAGGTTAATTACAGCTACCTTAAACTTGAAATTGACAACTCCACCAATAAGATTCACAGGATGTTGCAGCACTTTAAAAACGGCACTGAAATCGCCTACAGCATTGGGCAGCTAACACCAAACAGCGCCATCGCTGACAACTATTTTGAATGGAATGCAGGATCACATCCGGGGGTCACTGAAATAGACCTCACCAAAAAATAAGATAAAAAAAGGCTGCCAATTGGCAGCCTTTTTTGTTATCAAATTGGCTAATTTATATTACGTCTTTCATGCGCTGACCAATCTCAGCAGGGCTTTCCACTACGTGAATGCCACATTCCGTCATGATGGCCATTTTTGCTGCAGCAGTATCGTCTTTTCCACCCACAATAGCACCGGCATGACCCATCCTGCGACCCGGAGGGGCAGTTTGCCCGGCAATAAAGCCTACCACTGGCTTGGTGCCATGTTCTTTTATCCATCTTGCTGCTTCGGCTTCCATACCGCCGCCAATCTCTCCGATCATCACGATACCAGCGGTCTCAGGATCATTCATAAACATCTCAACGGCTTCTTTGGTGGTGGTTCCGATAATTGGATCACCGCCAATACCGATTGCTGTGCTTTGTCCCAAACCCAATTTGGTCAACTGATCAACAGCTTCGTAGGTTAAGGTTCCGCTCTTAGACACAACCCCTATATGACCCTTTTTGAAGATAAAACCGGGCATAATGCCGATTTTGGCTTCTTCCGGGGTAATGATTCCAGGGCAGTTTGGTCCGATAAGCGTGGTATTGCGGCCTTCAAGGTAGCGCTTCACACTGACCATATCCTTGGTAGGAATGCCTTCTGTGATAGCCACGATAACCTTAATCCCGGCATCAGCGGCTTCCATAATTGCATCTGCTGCAAAGGGTGGTGGAACAAAAATTATGCTCACGTCCGCGCCGGCTTCTTTAACGGCTTGCTCAACAGTATTAAAAACAGGCCTGTCCAAATGAACGCTGCCTCCTTTACCTGGAGTTACACCGCCTACCAGGCGTGTACCATATTCTATCATCTGGGTAGCGTGAAACGTACCCTCATTTCCGGTAAATCCCTGTACGATTACCCTCGAATCCTTGTTTACAAGTATGCTCATGTTGCGAAAAGTTTTGCGAAAATAATAGCTACAGCGTTAAAACCCGAGCTTATTTTTCAATTGCTGCTTTAAGTTCAGCATCTTCAGGTTTCACACTGCTGGGATAGTAGCCGATTAAATTGCCTTTTTCGTCAATCAAAAACTTGTTGAAGTTCCATGTAATCGTCGCATCCATAGCGCCGTTCTGCGATTTTTGGGTCAGCCATGCATAAACAGGATGTTGCTTGTCTCCACGAACACTGAGCTTTTCACTAATAGGAAAAGTTACGCCATAATTCTTTTTGCAGAATGCGCCAATTTTACTGCTATCGCCTGGTTCCTGACCACCAAACTGGTTGCAAGGACATCCAATAATGACAAGTTTGCCCGGGTACTGGTTATACAATTTCTGCAAACCTTCGTATTGGGATGTATAACCGCACTCACTGGCCGTGTTTACAATCAATACTTTTTTACCTTTGAACTGCTCAAAAGACCACTGCTCTTTACCATCAAGGGATTTAAGCGAGAGGCTGTAAAAAGATACCGGCGCCATTTTCACTTGCGCAGGCTCTATCGTTTTTGTTTTGGCAAAAAAACAATTCTGTAAGGCAAAGATCACTCCGCCTGTCAGGAAAAAATTAAACATTCTTTTCATCACATTACAGCAACAAATCTGCACAGATATTGTTTCCAGTGAACTACATTTCGTATTTTCGTAGCATAGCATGAAACAGATTTTTTTGCTCCCATTGATTGCGGGCTTTCTACTTGCCGGCTGTGACGAAGAACCACCACCCATTCGTTTCACCGATCCGGAAAAACCCCTGCTGGACACCATGTACACAACCGTAACACCTACACCAGATTTAAAGCAGGTATTGCTGATGGATGTTACAGGCGTAGGTTGCAGCAACTGTCCTGAAGCGGCTGTTTTGGCCAAGAACATACAAAATGCAAATCCCGGCCGCATCAACCTGCTTGCCGTTTACCCGTTCATTTTCCCAAACCACCCGCTAACCAATCCCAGCGCGGGATACGACACTTTAGCAAACGATGATGCAGAAGGCCTGGTTTCCAACCTTGGCAGCATTGTGGGTTTACCAGTAGGCATAATTGACCAAACCAAATTAAGCGGCAGCTCGTTCATAGCACCGTCCAGCTGGGCCAGTACCGTTTCCGGAAGGCTCGCACTTACCCCTCCCGCCAACATAAAACTCAATTCCAGCTGGATTACCACCGATAACAAGGGCCGTTTAGAAATTAAAGTAGCCTATCACCAAAACCTATCCTCCGGCACTAAAAACCTTTTGTACATTGGCATTGTAGAAGACAACATTGTAGGCAAACAATCAAATAAAGACGCTGCCGGTGGCTATGATTACAAATACAAGTTTTCGCACGTATTGCGCAAGTTGATAACGCCCGTTACCGGAGACACACTCAAAGCAGATTTAACGGCCGGTCGTGTTTTTGAAAAACATTATTATATCAAACCACGCTACAACTGGAACCCGGACAACCTCAATGCTTTGGTATGGATAGTGGACGCAAACAGCAAAGAAATACTGCAATCTGCCGAGGTTAAGCTCAAGCCATGAGCCATTTGTGGTCGGGTTACTTTTCCCAATTCAAGCAATACCTGTTGCTGGAAAAGTCTCTTGCCACGCATAGTATAGAAGCTTATTTACGCGACTTAGAAGCCTTGCACAAATGGAGTATCCTGAGGGGGATAACCAAAGATCCGGGGCAATACAACCTTCAAGATTTGGTGGCATTTTCCGCCTGGCTGGCCGAAATCGGCTTCAGCGCTACTTCCCAGGCACGCATCCTAAGCGGCATTCGTAGCTTCTATCGCTTTTTGGTGCTGCAAAACGACATCCCGGAAAGCCCCGCAGATTTTCTCGAACCACCCAAAACCGGCCGTAAATTACCGGTAGTACTCAGTGTGCAGGAAATAGACAGCATGATTGGCGCAATTGACCGAAGCAAACCGGAAGGAGAACGCGATGTAGCCATGCTCGAAACCCTCTACAGCTGCGGGTTGCGTGTGAGTGAACTGATTGGATTGAAAACAACAGATATTTTCGTGGAAGACCAATACATCCGCGTAATCGGGAAAGGAAACAAAGAACGGCTGGTCCCAATCGGCAACAGGGCTTTAAAGCATATTGACATATACAAAAACAGTATCCGCAGGCACATGAACATTGCAACAGACAGCCGGGATATTGTATTCTTGAACAAAAGGGGTGGTAAACTCAGTCGGCAATCGGTTTTCCTACTCATCAAAAGCCTGGCTATCAAAACCGGCATTTCCAAAACCATTAGCCCGCATACTTTTAGACACAGTTTTGCCACGCACCTGGTAGAAGCCGGAGCAGACCTGCGCGCCGTGCAGGAAATGCTGGGTCACGAAAGCATCACCACCACAGAGATCTACACCCATTTGGATAGAACTTATCTGGCCAATACGATTAAACAATTTCACCCCAGAAGTCAATAACCGTTTGGTTATTTCCAGAGTGTACTCCACACTTTTTTGCCACGCAAAAAATAGGATAATACCAGGCTGCCCATAAATATTCCCGGCAGGTCTGCAAGTAATTTCGCACCTGAAGATGGCTGCAGATGGCGTTTCATCTTATCGAAATGTCGGTGTGCCTTCACAATTTCCGGAATATGGTTCACTTTACCCTGCAAAATAAAAAAACATGCTGCAAGGCCATCAAACAATTTCCTGCGGAAAATTACCCCGTCCCGCTCTGCTGGATGTAAATTCTTATATAGCATCAACAGGTTATTTCTAAAATTCAAATAGGTCTTTCTGGGACTCTGGTTGCTGAGTGTAGCCCCACCAATATGGTAAACAATACTCTGCGGACAGGACCACACTTCAAAGCCAAGCAATTGCATTCTCCAGCACAAATCAATTTCTTCCATGTGGGCAAAAAACCGTTCATCCAGTCCGCCTGTTGCTTCCCATGCTTTACGGCTGATAAACAATGCCGCACCCGTTGCCCAAAAAACCTGCAGGCCATCATCATACTGGCCTTCGTTTTGTTCCACATTGCCGAAAATCCGGCCACGGCAAAACGGATAACCATATTGATCCATAAATCCACCACCGGCACCTGCATACTCAAATTTATTGCGGTTGTAATAATCCATAAGATGCGGTTGTGCAGCACCAAGAGAGGGATTTTCCTCTGCCATTTTCAACAAAGGAAGCAACCAGCCTGGAGCGGGCTCTGCATCGCTGTTTAACAGCACAAAGTAATCTGAAGTTCTGCCGGCCAAACAAGCATTGTAACCACCTGCATAGCCCCTGTTTTCAGACATTTCTATCAGTTCAACATCCGGAAATTTTGCAGATACCATTTCTGCACTACCATCGGAACTTGCATTGTCTGCAACCACGATGTTGATTCCCTCGCCCTGGCTGCAGGAAATAACCGTTGGCAACAACCGTTCTAAAAGGCCGCGGGTATTGTAGTTAAGAATAACGATATCAATAGTCGCACTCATTTATCAATATCGCTGTTCCGGCTTGCAAAGGGGTATGAAATGTAACGCGCATAATCCCCATGAATCCAAAAAACCGACATGTTTTTTACCGGATTGGCGAATGCATCTTTAAACGCAACAAGTTTATCTTTTTGAATGAGCCCCATACCAATAAAATCCTCCAGGGTACTCACGCTCAAATTATAGGGGACCTCGTAAGTTTTCCTATCCAAAATCAATTCCCCCAGGCTCACTTCATCCTCATGGGCGATAAAAATGGGGAACTCTGTTACACGTTCGCGCAGCAATTCACGGGTAACTTCGAGTAATTCTCCACTGAATTCGGCGAGTTCTACTTCCAACATTTTAAGTTCTTTTTCCAGTGGATCAGTCATGGCGTATTTATGCCACAAATGTACCCAATATCATGCTGCTTTAGAAGTTTCCAATGCAAAACCTCAAATATTTAACCATATTCCGTTAATTAATTTTTAATACAAATATTTTATTCGTAAGATTGAATTATCATGAATAAATCGCGCAAAAGAATTCTTTACTTCCTGGGCTTTTTGCTTTTCGCAACCTTTGCATTATACCTTTCACCTTATGGTTATTTATTAAAAGGAATCCGCCTTACGTACCTTTCGGGTAAAGCTTCAGCGCATTATTACGATAAAGGAGATTTCGATTTAAGAAAAGTAGAAACAAGCAATACCATTTCGCAATTATCAAAATCGCAATATTACAATAAAGCAGATCTGACAAATGAATTGAAGGACATGTTGGCTAAAACCAATAGTGGTTCCTACCTTGTTTTGAGAAATGACAGCATCATTGCAGAACATTACTTTGGCGAACACACAGATACCACAGGCTCCAATGCATTCAGCATGACCAAAAGCATCATTACCATGCTGGTTCAAATTGCCATTCAGGAAGGAAAAATCAAAAGCTGGGATGACAAAGCAATCAAATACCTCCCTTGGCTAAAAGGCCCGTATGCAAAGGATTTAACCCTACGCCACCTCAGCACCATGACCGCCGGAATTGACTGGGAAGAGCATTACAAAAACCCTTTGGGAGTTACAGCAAAAGCCTATTACGGCGACGACCTCGATGGATTGATGAAAACCATTACCGTGATTAAAAAACCGGGCGAAACCTATAAATACCAGAGCGGAAGCACCCAAATGCTTGCCATGGCCCTAAAAGCAGTTACTGGCGAGAATACTGCGGTTTATGCCTCGGAGCACCTCTGGAAAAAAATAGGCGCAGAGCATTCTGCATACTGGCATCTGGACAAAGACAATGGCACCGAGATTTGCTATTGCTGTTTCAATGCAGTAAGCCGGGATTTTGCCCGACTAGGCTTGCTGATGGCGCACCGCGGAAATGGCATCCTGGACAGCAACTTCTTCAACCAGGCCATTCAGCCATATAAAGCCAAACATTATGGCCATTCGTTCTGGATTGCCAGTGAGGTTTCCAATCCTTTTTATTTCATGCATGGCATGCAGGGCCAGTTTGTGGCTGTAGTACCCAAACACAATTTGGTTGTGGTGCGCACAGGAGCCGGCGAGCAAAAGGGCGAGATGCCCGTACCCGAATGCATTCAGGTTTATGTAAATGAAGCAGTAAAGCTATTTGGCAGGAAATAACTGTTTCACCACCTCGTGGAGTTTGAGTTTACCGGTGCGCAGCAAATAGCCATTCCCCCTCACCTTCACTTTATCAGAAGTAAAGTAATTAGCCACAGAGTCTGACGGCATTTGGCTGTCCACAAACAACACCCGCCCGGGAACGCTGTTTTTATTTTCCGCCCATAACCAGGCGCGCCGTTCAAATTTTGGTCTGAGTACCAGCGGCATATCAGTGACCAATCCGCCACAGCCGCAACTAATGGTTTCCAGCATGTAGTGGTCCCCAAGTATGACCAATTTTGCCGATTCCATTTTTGCCACTTCTTTAATTTCCAAACAGTTCTTTTTCAATTCAGCCACCGTTTCCACAAACACCGGTGCGTATGTCTTACAGGTTTTGGAGGGGATGCTATTATCCGCAAAAACGAATCCCTGGTAAATAAACAATAGTATTAAAACACCTATATAAATTGGCAATCTGACAGAATAATTCCTCAAATTCAATTCAGAAACGACATACAATAGTGCATAAGGAACCGCCATAAAAAAACGGTCCGGCCCAAAATACACATTGTCCACCGCATCCCCTGTTTTTTCAAAACCAAACAGCAGCAAAACACCCATCCCCAAAAGCAGCAACGACAGCCGCGCTCTTGGATTCCCTTTGGCCAGTATTGCAATTATTACAAACAACAATATAGCGGCAATTGCCGAATAAAATGTATGCCCAAGCCACTGGTTTGCTGTTTGCAAGTGCGCAATAAATTGCGCCCAATACCATCCCGTACTTGGCTCCGAATGAATCACATAATCAGGATGCCGCACAGCTAAGGCCCGCAGAGCATACCACATCAATGAGGCAACGAAACCGCCGCTAAGCCAAACAAAGACGCGGCTTTTTGGCACAAACCGATCTTGCAACATTGGCAACAAAGCCAATAAAAATATAGCATTTGGATTTTGCCAAAGTCCTCCAGCCATGAGCAATCCAGCCACAGCAAACATGATGGTCGTTCGGGTACGGCGGATTATATAAATACCCATAGCTACGCAGGCTATCCCCTGAATAAAGCCACGGCTCAAAAGCGTGGTTTGCCAATGCTCAACAGGAAAAACCAGGGTTAGCAGCAACACCAGTATGGACGCACTGTGCCGCCCTTCCTTTGCCGCAACATGGGCCATAAGCAGAAGCGGCAACAATGACAAAATCCATGTAACAAGGGGAAGTGCGATATAAACCGGAACCTGCAACCACAGCAAAGGTGCAGCCAGCAAAGATTCAAGGTTACTGCTGTAGGTTTGCCCGTACCAGAAAGGATGGTGAAACTCCAGATTGGCCATATCCATAGCCGCCTGCCACATGACCGTTTGATCGCTATCGGTATACTTCAGGCTAAATACAATCAGGCACCAAAGCTTATAAGCCAAAAAAACCAGCAGTGTAGCCCGGTATAGTTTTCTTGTATGGCTGCTATTTTCGTTAATCAAGGATATTGATAAAGAGAAAATACCGGAGGAATTAATCCTCCGGCACTTCCAACAAACTTACATATTGTTTGATACAATGGCACTCCGTTTTGGCAATAAATGTGAGAAAGGCCTCGCGGTTATCGCCCCTGGCCTCATCCAGAAACTGGTAATATTGCAGCCGATGCTCACGATCCCCGCTTTGATTGGCGATAACATAGCCATGTTGCAATAGGATCAAATTCATCAATAAACGGGCTGTGCGGCCGTTTCCATCGATGAACGGATGCAGGCTAACCAGACGCTCATGCATCTCTGCAGCAAGGAGCACAGGATGCAAATGTTGATTTTTGTAATACCATTCAAAAAGGGCTACCATCTTTTGGGGCACCAACAAGGCATCAGGAGGAATATGGTTGCTTCCGCCTATACGCACTTGAACATCCCTGTAACGGCCGGCATAACTGCGATCAATACCCCTTAAAACCAAGGCATGCAATTGCAGCAACAGGCGCTCTGTAATTGGCTTTTTATCCTTTACGGCTTCCTGCACCAATGCAATGGCCTCATAATGGTTAATGGCCTCCAAATGCTCGCGCATGCTCTTTCCGGCGATGGTCAATCCATGATTTACCACCATTTCCGTTTCGTGCAGGGTTAGGGTATTGCCTTCTATGCGGTTGCTGTGATAGGTATATTCCACCTCCAACGCTTCGGCGATACGGAAACTATCCCTATGCCTAAGCTCATCCAAACGATCCTTGTGCTGGTCTATTTCTTTAAGTATTTTTTTCAGCGAACCTGAAACCGGCCTTTTGGGCTGCACATGGTATTTCATCTGCTGCTCTGCCGCTATCAGTACCTCCATGGCCAAAGGCTCATCCTCCAGCTCCTTTAATATGCGCTCACTAAACCATCGAATCAGGAGCTTTTTTTCCGGAATATCCAGGAATTGCGCCAGCATGGTTACTTGCTTGCGAACTGGCAAACGCTCCCCTCCCTCCATCCTGGCCAGCAGTGAAGCATCTATATCCAACAGACCGGCCAGCTCTTTCTGAGAAAGGCCTTTGGCTATACGGGTTTCCTTCAGCAACACATTAAAACTTTTCATAATTGACCTTTTTTATCAATGACAAAATTAGTCATTTTTCTCCGGCTTTGAAAACACCTTTAAATCTTTTGATAATTTTTACGCTTTTATGCTGCGGCGAATAATGTTCAATGCTCCACCTGCCTTAAACCATTCAATCTGCTGTTCGTTGTAGGTGTGGTTCACGGCGATGTGATCGCTGCTTCCGTCTTTGTGGTTAAGCACAAGTTCGAGTTGCTTTCCGGGTGCAAAGCTGGATAGGCCAACGATGTCTATGGTATCTGTTTCCTGGATTTTGTCGTAGTCCTCCTTGTTGGCAAAAGTCAACGCCAGCATACCTTGCTTTTTGAGGTTGGTTTCGTGAATACGCGCAAAAGATTTTACCAGTACCGCCCTCACACCAAGGTGCCTTGGCTCCATGGCAGCGTGCTCTCGCGAAGATCCTTCACCATAGTTTTCTTCACCCACCACCAAGCTGTATTCACCGGCTGACTTGTACATGCGCTGAACCTTTGGAACTTCGTCATATTCACCTGTCAATTGATTCAACACTGAGTTTGGCTTATCGTTAAACGCATTGATTGCGCCAATCAGCATATTGTTGGAAATGTTATCCAGGTGACCGCGGAATTTGAGCCATGGACCTGCCATTGAAATGTGGTCTGTGGTACATTTTCCTTTTGCCTTAATCAACAGTTTAAGGCCGCTAAGGTCTTTACCTTCCCATGCTGCAAAAGGCTCCAGCAATTGCAAACGGCTGGAAGTAGGCGACACATTTACCACAACACCGCTTCCGTCTGAAGCCGGGGCCTGATATCCTGCATCCTCAACAGCAAAACCGCTGGCTGGAAGCTCCACACCGGTAGGCTCATCCAGTTTCACTTGCTCGCCCAGCTCATTGGTAAGGGTATCGGTAAGCGGATTGAAATCCAGCCGGCCAGCAATGGCAATAGCTGTGGTGATTTCAGGGCTTGCTACAAAAGCGTGTGTATTGGGGTTACCATCCTGACGTGCGGCAAAGTTCCTGTTAAAGGAATGGATGATGGAATTTTTCTCTTTCTTTTCTGCGCCCATACGGGTCCACATTCCGATGCAAGGTCCGCAGGCATTGGCAAATACGGTAGCACCTATATTGTTAAACGTATCGATATAACCGTCGCGGTCTATGGTATAGCGCACCAGTTCGCTACCCGGCGTAATTGTGAATTCTGCTTTGGTTTTCAGGTTCTTTTCCGCAACCTGCTTGGCCAAACTAGCAGCACGAGATATATCTTCATAACTGCTGTTGGTGCAACTGCCTATCAAACCTACTTCCACATTCAAGGGCCATCCGTGGGATGCTGCAACCTCTTTCATTTTGCTGATAGGGGTGGCCAAATCCGGGGTAAAAGGACCATTGATATGGGGCTCAAGCTCGGAAAGGTTAATTTCAATAACCTGATCGAAATAAGCCTCTGGATTGCTGTAGCACTCCGCATCTGCGGTCAGGTGTTGTTTTACACCATTGGCCAAATCGGCGACGGCATCCCTGCCGGTAGCGCGCAGGTAACGTTCCATGCTTTCATCATATCCAAAAGTGGAGGTGGTGGCGCCAATTTCCGCACCCATATTGCATATGGTGCCTTTACCTGTGCAGCTCATTGATGTTGCACCTTCACCAAAATATTCCACGATACATCCGGTTCCGCCTTTAACCGTAAGGATACCGGCTACTTTTAAGATTACATCTTTAGGTGCTGCCCAACCGCTAAGTTTTCCGGTTAGTTTCACACCAATCAGTTTTGGAAACTTCAATTCCCATGGCAATCCGGCCATTACATCGCAGGCATCTGCACCACCAACGCCAATAGCAACCATACCAAGTCCACCCGCATTTACCGTGTGGCTATCGGTTCCAATCATCATTCCGCCGGGAAAAGCATAATTTTCCAATACCACCTGGTGAATGATACCCGCACCTGGCTTCCAGAAACCGATTCCGTATTTGTTGGAAACAGAACTCAGGAAATCAAAAACTTCTTTGCTTTCATGGTTGGCAAAATCCAAATCTGTATTGGCATCCACTTTGGCGTTAATCAGGTGATCGCAATGCACGGTAGAAGGCACTGCTGCTTTTGGCCTACCGGCCTGCATAAACTGCAAAAGCGCCATTTGGGCAGTTGCATCCTGCATGGCCACCCTATCGGGCGCGAAATCAACATAGCTGGTTCCCCTTTCAAAAGTTTCAGAAACATCAGCAGCCCAAAGGTGACTGTACAATATTTTTTCAGTCAAAGTGAGCGGTTTTCCCAGCAATTTTCTGGCAGCTTCAACCCTGGCGGGCATTCTTTCGTATACTTTTGAAATGAGGTCTAAGTCGAATAACATGTTGATTTATGCGGTTATTTGTTTACCGCGAATTTCGGACTTTTTAATGGTATTAACCAAACCGAATTATATAAACAAATCTTGAATGTTCAATATAAATGACATTTGTCACCTTAGTGTAAGATAAATAAATAAATAAGGGTACATTCCATTAATATTGTAATAGATTCTACACACCCATTAATGCCTATGAAAAACATCATTACCATTTTGCTATGCATTTTCAGCATAGCCAACAACTTCGTGCGGTCCGCTCCGGTGCCACCTTCCGCGAATTTCAGCGCAGCACAATGGTCAGGATGCGCACCCTTTACCGCAACTTTTTTCAATGCATCTACTGGCGGTGCTGGAACCTATTCATGGAATTTCGGCGACCCACTCAGTGGCACTTACAATAGCAGTGCAGCCTGCAGTCCGGTTCATACTTTTAACAATCCGGGTACTTATACCGTTCAGCTTACCTTTACCGTAAACGGAAATCCATATTCAATCAACCATACTGTAACTGTTCATCCAAGACCCAACCCCAACCTAACAGGTAAAGACACTGTTTGTGACGGAGCAACGGAAAACTATACGGTATCAGGCACCGCCGGCTCCACCTATTTCTGGACCACGACAGGCGGCATTATCAACGGAGCCAATAATGGCAGTAATGTATCCGTAAACTGGCCGACACCAGGGGTTCATACCCTATCGGTAACAGAAACGAATTCATTTGGTTGTTCCAGAACCAAAACCATTAAAATTCTTGTTGCCAACCAGCCACGCCTCGGCAATTTTTGCAGTGGCAGAAAAGACGGTTCCGCCGACAACCCTAAGGATTCTTCAGTACCATGCATTTGCCAGTATAGCATTAGAAATTTTCAAGCACTGGATTTGAACTCCCAGCTCTTAAGCAATGATATTTACACCTTTCAATGGTCTGTAATCGGTGGCACAATTGTAAGCGGCCAAGGCACCAACTCACCGCAAATCCAAGCGGGTTTCGGGCCCACCATGACTGTCAAACTCATCGTTTCCAACCCATTTGGCTGCACAGACAGTGGCATTTGCGTCTATGATATATGCCCTTCACCGAAGGCATCGTTCATGGCAGATACGGCCTGCCTTACATCAGCAACCCAATTCAATGCTTTCTCATCTTCCTTGTACAGCCAGATCACCTCTTTTTCATGGAATCTGGGCAATGGCAATATACAAACCGGTAATACCGGCAATTTTTCTTGGACCTTTCCAGCTCCCGGAATTTACCCTGTAACCCTAACCGTAGCCTATGCAAACGGCTGCTCAGATGACACCACCATTCAGGTACTGGTAAAACCGGGCAATGCACCTCCTATCAATTGTGTAGGCACGGTATGCCACAACACCAAGCATTGTTACGGCACTCCATATTATGCAAATGCAACGTATACTTGGACAATTACTGGAGGCACAGGAAGCCCAAGCGCCAATGGCGATAGTATCTGCGTAGTATGGGGAAATGGACCTTTGGGCAACATCACGTTAAATGTTATCGGAGGACCTTACCTCTGCGGCCGGAATTCTATCGATGTTTCCATTTTTCCTGCTACCCTGAATGTTTATGGCCCTGATACGGTATGCGTTGGAGATGCAGCTTCGTTCACCACTGACATAATACCGGGCAGTTGTTATTCATGGGCTGTTACAACTCCGGGCGGGAGCACCATCAGTTTAAGTCCTTCCAACAATCCAGGCAATTTAATTGAAGGTAGTTTGCCGGCGCCCGGCATTTATATCATCAACCTGGAAGTGGAAAATGAGCTCGTTTGCTGCAAAGGGAAAAAATCAAAAACCATTGTTGTACAGGATAAAATTAAGATTAATGGCACAAAGAAGCTTTGCGAATTTACTTCAGCAACATATACAGCAACTGTTCCAGTAGTTTGGGGCCCCATAGGCAATGGCACAATTACAGCAAGCACAACCACAAGCTGCACCATTCTATGGGGTGCTGCAGATATAGGATTTATTAGGGCTACCGCTATTTCCCCCAATCTGGTATGCGATAACGATATCACCTTGCCCGTTGTGCTGGTGCCACGCCCGCCAAACCCTGGCATCAATGGGCCGACGATATTATGCAAAGGTAAAAATGCAACTTATTCATTCGATTCATCTGGCCTTATCAGCTCCTGCAGCTGGAATGTGTCTCCCGCCGGAGGTGTCACGTATACGACATCATCGCAGAAAAGCAAAAACATACTGTTTACCATTCCCGGAACCTATGTAATTACTGTTAATTATATTGGCCAAGCACCTTATTTCTGTACGTCTTCGTCTCAACTCACCGTGACGGTTGTCGATACGGCATGTCCATCACTTAGCGGGCCTACATCATCTTGCATTGGACAAACCAATACCTATACCATTTCTTCAAACCCCAGCAACATCTGGCAGTGGAGCGTGATTGGGGGTACCATTGTTTCTCAGACCTCTACCAGCTTAACCGTTACATGGAACAACATCAATCAAGGCCAGGTTATTGTACAAAATACAATATGCCCAAAACTCTGCATTCGCAAAGTAACCATCAATGCCATACCAACAGGAACCATTACTTTGGGGAAGGCATCATGTAAAGGCGACACTGTAAGATTGTTTGGCCCTCCCGGTTACACCTACAGTTGGAGTGGACCTTCCGGCCTGGGAACCAACCAGCATTATCTGGTAAATTCTGCGGGGCTTCATACCTTGGTCATTTCGCAATTCGGCTGTAGTGCTACCCTTACCCAAAATGTGGCACCTATCCCTAAACTGCCAAAACCCAATGTAAACGTAGTATTTAACTGCATGACCGCCCCGAGCTTGCCCATTCCTTATCAGATGACAGCTACCTATAATGCTAACTGGCAATATGCTTGGAGCCCCCAAACTGCGACACCGGGAGCTTCTGACACATTGCATCAGCATTATTCAACCGTAGCAGGAAGCACACATACGGTCATAGTCACCAATGAACATGGCTGCAAAGACACCGCTTCCGTTACTGTTTCTGGCAGCTGTGTTGTATATGATCCGGGCAATGGATGCAGCACCCCCTGCAATGCCGTGGTTAATCCTACATACGACCCATGCACGGGCCAATTCACAGCCAACTTGATTAGTGGAAATCCCATCGCCTATTTCTGGAATTTCGGCGATGGTTTTTACAGCAATCAGCAAAACCCCGAGCATTGGTATTATACCACCGGTTCTTTTATGGCAACCCTCAGTTATTACTGTAATTGCTCATGGGTAACGGTAAAAGTTCCGGTCAATGTTCCCTATATCCTTAGACCTAAACTCAAAACAACCTTTCCTATTAGTTGTAATTATAAAACCATACAGCTGAATTATGCGCCTACATCCGTAGTGCTGGGCGCCGGAGTAACATGGAATGTAGACTGGGGCGATGGATCACCATTATATAACGGCGGCACACTACCTCAAAACCATACCTACAACTATTCTAGCAATACAGACTTTATCATCACTTATACCGTCACCGCTCCTAATCCCCTATGCACTGTGGTCATTAAAGATACAGTTCGCATGAAATACTTCGATGCAGACTTCAGTTTTTGCAACGGTTGCATAGGCCAACCCGTTCAGCTGGTGGATCAGAGCAGCTCTCCGGTGCCCATTGTTCAGTGGAAATGGAATTTCGGAGATGCAACCACCTCTAACCTACAAAGCCCTTTCCACATCTATAACAATGCCATAACCTATTTTCCAAAACTGGTTATAACGAACCAGCAAGGTTGCAAAGATTCGCAAACGTATCCCATTACCATTACTGTTTTCAATGCCGGCAGCTTAACATTTACCAACAATGGCGGACCGGCAACGCCTGCAACTCCCGGGGTATACCATATTTGCGAAGGCGATGTTTTTGTGAGCACTGCGCCTTTTAACAGCAACTGGACTTACAGCTGGAACGACGGAAAAACAGGCAACAAAGACACCATTAAGCAATCTGGACTTTACTGGGTAATTGTTGGGAACGGAAATGGCTGCACCGATACCCTTGGCCCATTCCAGGTGATTGTCAATCTCCGCCCCAATGCAACCATATTGGCTCCCGATTCCATTTGCTCCAACCTGTGGACATCCATAAATGCGCTTCAGGGACTCGGATATTCATATTCCTGGAGCAGTTCGCCTGCTGGTGTTTCCGGCACAAGTCCTTCTGCATGGTGGAGTAGTCTCATTGGCCCTGTAAATGTATATCTGCAAATCACCAACACCAACGGATGTTCATCCAGAGACACTGCCCTCGTTATAGGTGTAGCTGCACCAACCGTGAGTGTAAGCAATAATACGTATTCCCCTTTGTGCAAAGGCGATTCCGTTCAAATCAACCTTACCATTACAGGTGCTTACAGCAGCATTGTATGGGCAACCGGGCAAATTGGGGTAACCAGCATTTGGGTGTATCAAAATGGCGTTTATGACGTAACCATCACCAATGCTTTGGGATGCAGCCAAACTATTCAGGCGTATGTTTACAATATTTTTGAAAGACCTGATATTAGAAATGTTCCAAAAGGTTGTTATTCCATTTGCTCTACAGCTGCACCGGTAAAAATTTGCGGGCCCTATGCCATAACCGGACAACCACTCAGTTACCAATGGTTCTTAAACAACAACCTCTTTAGCACCAATGCAAATTTATCGATTACAACCGGCGGAAACTATCACCTCGAGGTAACCAACATCAACACCAATTGCAAGTCCATTTCGGCACCGTTCAGCGTAACCCTGGTACCGGGTCCGATAGCAAACATCAACAGCCCGTCACCCAATCCCGTGCTTTGTGTTGGCAAACAAGCCTGCATCACCGTTACGGTAGACCAACCTAATTCAGATATTTTATATACCTGGTATGAAGGCAATAACGAACTACCGGAAACAGGCACATCCCTGGTAATTTGCCACCCGGGCGTTTACATTCTTCAGGCATTCAAGAGTGAATGTTGCAAGGCCTATGATACACTTATTGTAAAAGAAGGCGACTGCTGCTGGGATTCTACCGTTAATTATACCGTTATACAGGATAGCACCGTCTATACCACAAGTCAGGTTTGGGATGGTAAATATTTTGTAGCCGGCAGACTCTTTGTGCGCAACAAAGCCGTACTGGATATGACTACCATAGATGTTGTTTTTGACCGAGACGGCGAAATTATTTTTGAGGACAGCAGCCAGGTACGCGCCAACAATAGTGTTTTCCGCCCCTGCGATATGCACGATGTATGGGTTGGCTTCACCTTCAAAGACAGCAGTTCAGGCCTTATTCATACCAGCCTGTTCAAAAATGCAAAGCATGCTGTAGACGTATCTACCAGTGGACCTCAGGGCATTAAAATCACAGACAATACCTTTAGCAATTGCCATATAGGTATTCGAATAAGCAGGGGAAGCAGAACATGGAATGAAGGCATTACCAAAAACTCTTTTGTTATTGATAATTATAACTTCACAACACCCGGTCTTTTCCCAAGTTTCGACTATTTTGGCATTGTCCTAAATGGTGCACGCATGGAGGAAATCATCAGCCAGAACGATTTTCGCAATTCCGACCGCTCAAACCAACCCAATCGTTTTTTTGGCATTTATGGCTTACGTTCAGGATTTAATGCCAGTGAAAACAAATTCACCAACATGTACAGAAGCATCGATGCTGCATCCGGATTAGGCTTTGTAAGCATTGAAAATAACGAGATTGAAAAAACAGCGCAAGGGCGTTATGCCAGTGATGTCCAGATAAGGGTGAGCGACCACAAAGAACCCATGCTCATTTTCGGAAACGAACTGCGAAACTCCGATAGCCGGCATACCGGCAGCGTTGGCATATTTGCAGAGAACATGTTTGGCTTGAATATCCGCGACAACAATATTAAAGGATTTGATATTGGAATATGGACCCGCAAACTAGAATCTTGCGTTGTTAATGAAAACGACATCGACCAAGGTGGGGACATTGGGATACTGGATTCATTTAGCCGTAAACTGGATATCAATTGCAATATCATCAGGCTAAAAGACTGTAAAACAAACATGCTTACAGGATGCAACAGTGTTGGGATATATATGCAGGCAGGAACCAACACGAACGCAATTTATACCAACTGTATTTTCGATACCAGAAGGGCTATCTTCCTGCGAAGCAATACTACAGGAATTCCAGTACCATTTGTGGTAAACAATTACCTCTATAATTATTTATCGGCCGGAATCAATATTATTAACCATAGTGGCAGCATTGGCAGCGTAACACAACCCGGGAGAAACACTTTTGTAAGTAATAATTTTGCCGGAGGAGCCCGTGAAATAACTGCATTTCCATTGGCTAGTATTAACGAAAGCTGCAACTTTGGCGTCCTTGGCAACGGCTCCGGTGTGGCAACTACAGCCTGCCCTGCGAATACCATGTTTAGCTCAACGGCGGCTTGTGGGCAACAAATTACCAATTCAAAGTTCTACAAACAGGACAAATGGGATATTTGTGAAAACTACACAGGAAAAAATGTCTTGATAAACGGAATCAATGCCAGTGGTGTTGTTCTTGACAAAGGTAAGTTCAATGTTTTAAACGCAGGCCAAATTCCACCTACCGAATTGATGGCTGTTGGACTTTCATTGATTACCCAGAAAGCCTATGTGGAATTTGCTCAGTTTATGCAAACCCTCGAACAGCAGCATTTACTTACCACTTGGCAGGTGCAAAATTTAAAAGCGCAGCATGAAATAAGCATAGGCCTAAGGCAGGCAGCAGTTCAGCGTATACAAAATGCAGCAACAGAAACATCCTACGAAACTGAAGAAAAACAACTGCTATTGATTGCGCTGCATAGCGAGGACAGGGCTATGAATCCCGCAGAGCATGCAATATTGGCAACCCTAGCAAATCAACAGGGGTTACTGGCCAATGTGGCACAAGACATGTTGCAGGCTGCAAAAGGGCACCACGATTACCGTTTTGGTGGATGGTATATAAATCCTGCTGAACCAGGAAATAAACGTTTACCAGAAAATAGCTTTATTCAGATAATGCCAAACCCGGCAGAGGATTATGCAATGGTGCAATTCTCCCTTAAAGGAAACAATGTCAGCATTAACCTCTATGATATTACCGGTAACCAAATATTCTCAACACGCCTGAACCAAGGAGAAGGGGCCTACAAACTGGATCTAAAAGGCCTTTCCACCGGAGTGTATTTGGTAGATGTTATCGATACTGTTAGTGGTGAAAAACAGGTAATCAAACTCATCAAGCAATAATTAAAAGAAGTTTAAGAACGCCCCGTGGAGGGGCGTTCTTAATTCGCTACTTTTGCTGCGTGTCCACTGATTCCCGCATTATCCTCGGCGTAGACCCCGGAACCAATTTACTTGGATACGGGATTGTGCGCATTGAGGGAAAATCCATGGAATTGCTGGCAGTGGGTGTTGTAAAACTGTCTAAGCTTGAAGATCACGGCGAAAAATTGCACCATATTTTCGAGCGAATTTCGGGCCTCATCGAAGGCTATCAAGCCACGGAAGTAGCCATTGAAGCACCTTTCTTCGGCAAAAACGTTCAGAGCATGCTCAAACTTGGACGGGCACAGGGCGTAGCCATTGCAGCAGCCATCAGTAAAGGACTAAAGGTTTATGAGTACGAACCACGAAGAATCAAGCAGAGCATTACCGGAAATGGAAATGCCAGCAAGGAACAGGTATCTTCCATGATACAAACATTGCTTACATTCACCGAAAAACCGGAAACCAGCGATGCCACCGATGCCGTTGCAGCAGCAGTTTGCCATTATTTTCAGGCCAACCCAAAACAATTTGGCCAAAAAAAGGGCTCTTCGGGTGGTGGCTGGAAACAATTCGTCACCAACAATCCAGACAAAATAAAAAGGGGCTAAACGCCCCTTTATTATTGCTAAATCGTATATCGACGATTTACGATTTAGGATTAATATCCCCTTAATTTTGATTTTATATATTGCCTGTTAAGTGTTGCAATTACACTTAAAGGAATTTCTTTGGGACACTCCGCTGCACAGGCGCCAGTGTTGGTGCAAGCACCAAACCCTTCGGCATCCATTTGGTTCACCATGGCCACAACGCGCTTCCCTGCCTCTGCCTGACCTTGCGGCAACATAGACAACTGAGCAACCTTGGCGCCAACAAAAAGCATGGCACTGGCATTTTTACATGCGCTCACACAAGCTCCGCAACCAATGCAGGTTGCAGCCTCAAATGCCTGATCTGCGGTTTCCTTCGGAATCAATATGGAATTTGCATCTACTGCGTTACCGGTGTTTACCGATACGAATCCACCTGATGCAATAATGCGTTCAAAGGCTGACCTGTTTACGCTCAAGTCTT
>CANKVN010000023.1 GCA_947487055.1 Flavobacteriales bacterium | reverse complement strand
CAGCACCTGGGGCGACCATGACCGTTGTATTAAAACCTATTTCTCGGTTTACCACAACCGCTACTTCACCGGCGATGGCTGCCTGCGCGACGAAGATGGCCACTACCGGATTACCGGGCGGGTAGATGATGTACTCAATGTTTCAGGACACCGCATTGGCACCGCCGAAGTCGAAAATGCCATCAACATGCACGCAGGTGTTGTAGAAAGCGCTGTGGTGGGCTATCCCCACGACATCAAGGGCCAAGGTATTTATGCCTATGTTATCTGCAACACCTTTCACGGAAGCGAAGCAGAAACCCGTCAAGACATCCTGCAAACCGTCGCTAAAATCATCGGGCCGATTGCCAAACCGGATAAAATACAATTTGTACCGGGGCTTCCCAAAACCCGCAGCGGAAAGATTATGCGGCGCATCCTGCGCAAAATTGCAGAAGGCGAAACCCAAAACATTGGCGACACCACCACCCTGCTGGACCCTGGCGTGGTGGAGGATATTTTGAGGGGGAACGCAGGTTAAACTACATCCTGGCAAACGCCAACAGCAAGCAATAATCTCCCAGATCGGCGGCCTTCAATGCCTTTAGGTAGGTAGTTCGTGCTGCACTTGCAGCCGTTATATGCGCAGCCCCCCAGCTAAACACCGGTTGTTGATAGATTTTCTCTATAACAACATCTGCAATCAAGCGGCTGTGTCTGCCATTTCCATTCGGAAAACAATGTATGCTTACCAGGCGGTGCTTGAAACGAAGGGCCATTTCATCGGGCGTATACGTGTTGTTTTCATACCAAAATTTCGCATCCTCAAGCAGTGCTTTTAACGCTGTATTTATCTGCCATGGATCAACACCCAAATTTTTATGGGTTTTACGAAAACTTCCTGCCCAGGACCACACATCTTCATACATTTTCTTATGAAGAAGTTGCACAAAATCTGCTGTAAAGACCAACTCATGTTTAAAAGAACGGCCCATTGTCCATTGAATCGCATTCTCAATATTCTGTTGCTCAAATTCATCCAGTTCGCCACGGGTGGCAATGGCAGAAACAAGAAGGCCATCTTTTTCCTCCTCATCCAAAGGGGTTTGACCAGCGGTATAGCCTAAATCTAATCCCATAGAATTTTTGGCATATCGTTTTTGATGGCTATAGCCCTTTCTTCAATGGCTTTTGTAATTCGCCTGGCTGAATTGGCCTGGTCCTCCAATTTCATGGTATTGGAAGTACGCATCACAATTTGAGCAGCCAATTCCTTTGCCTTGCGATCAATTAAGGCATCAAGTGAACCATCTTTGGGAACAAATCCGTAAACCAGTTCCATGTCCAGCGCCTTGGCAACTTCTCTCAGGGTTTTAATGGTAACATTTCCATCTTTTTCCCTACGTTCAATACTCATAAGGCTTTGCTTGGTTATTCCAATCTTGGCACCCAATTGCTGCAATGTCATACCTAATGCAGAACGCACTGCTTTTATCCAGCCTGTAGGCGGTGGGCTGATTTTTTTCATCATTGCAACTACAAGCATCTTGCTGTTGAGTTGCGCTATCTGCAAATTTTTATTTCGCATTATCGTAAGTTTATTTATTTACTTTTACAATACAAATGTAAGCTTTTATAATGACTTTAAAAATTATTAAGTAAGCCTATATAATGACATATCAAGTATGCCGGCCCGGTGCATGAAATTCTGAGGGGCGGTAAGAAAGTAACTTTGGGGTTTAGAATTGATTTATGGGATTGGATCTTACTTCCCGATACAAAACTTACTAAATATCGAGCCTAAAAGATCATCGGTGGTAATCTCACCCGTGATTTCGCCCAGTGCCGCAAGCGCCTCCCGAAGATCAAATGCCAGCAACTCGCCGGATATACCCGTTTCCAATGCCTCATTTACGCGCTGCAAGGCTTGCTCCGCTTTTAAAAAGGAGTGGAAGTGCCGTTGATTGGTAATAAGCGTTTGATCGCCTGAAATGGCCTTAAAAGCCGTATTTTCATATAAAAACTGCCTCAATCGTTGTCGGTCATGTTCGTCTTTACCCGACATGCCCAAAAATGCGGCAGCGCCTCCGCGCTCAGCAGCTTCTGCCCAACGTTGTAAATCAGAATCCGCAACCATATCGCGCTTGTTGCCGATAGCCAGCAATTCCCGCGTGTTTCCTGCAAGATCCTGCAAATCCCGCTGCAACATTTCCGGTGTGCCCGATGCAATATCAAACACATACAAAGCCATGGCGCCACCTTTCAAATGCCGGTAGGTGCGTTCTATCCCCAATTGCTCGATGGTATCGGTGGCCTCGCGGATTCCGGCAGTATCAATCAACCGAAAACGAATGCCATCCACCACCAAACTGTCTTCCAGCGAATCCCGGGTGGTGCCGGCTATTTCAGACACAATGGCGCGCTCTTCCTCGAGCAACAAATTGAACAACGTACTCTTTCCCGCATTGGGTCTGCCGGCAAGCACTACCTGTATTCCCTCCTTCACCGCATTTCCCTGCGCAAAAGATTGCATAAGCTGATGCACACGCCCCAATGTTTCCTGCACCAGTTGTATCAAATCATCCCTGCGGGCAAATTCCACATCTTCTTCACTGAAATCGAGCTCGAGCTCTATCAGTCCGGCAAAGTCTATAAGCCGGGTGCGCAACGATGAAATTTCATTGGTGATTCCACCACGCATTTGGTGCATAGCTGCCTGGTGCGAAGCCTCAGAATCTGAGGCTATCAAATCTGCGACAGCCTCCGCTTGCGACAAATCCAGTTTGCCGTTTAAAAAAGCCCTGAGGGTAAATTCACCAGGATCTGCGGGCCTGGCACCCAAAGCACAAATCGATTGCATAAGGCGCTCCACAATGTATCCGGAACCATGCGTGCTTATCTCCACCGTATCATCTCCGGTATAACCGCCCGGGGCCTTAAACAAGGTCAGCAGCGCTTCGTCTATCACCCCTTTCTTATCGTGCAAAGCCCGAAAATGGGCCGTATGCCCTGCTTCCTGTGAAATGGGCTTTTTCAGCAGTTTATCGATCAGCGACAAGGTTCCCGGCCCGCTCACGCGCAGCACGGCAATGGCACCGGCTCCGGGTGGTGTGGCCCTTGCTACGATAATATCCTGCCTCGATTTCACAACACAAAGGTACAAAACAAAAAGCCCCGACGCATGGCCGGGGCTTTTTGACACAATTAATCGGAATGTTAATTTTTCCTGATCAGGTTGATTGATCCGGTAACATATTTCTGTTGTTTACCCTTGAAGCGGTAGGTCAGCTGGTAGAAGTAAGTACCTTCAGGAACCTGAGGACCATCGTTGTTCACCTGGCCATTCCATCCCACTTTAGGAGTTTCTGACTGGAACACACGCTCACCCCAACGGTTGAAGATCTTCAGCTCAAACACATCCTGACCTTGGATTGGCACACGGTAAGTATCGTTTTTACCATCAGGACTGCCCGGAGTAAAGACGTTTGCCAAGTAGATAAAGAGATCCACGACCACTTGCTTACAAATCGTATCAGGACATCCGGTTGCATTCTTGGCAATCAAACATACCCAATACTTGCCGCTGCTGTCATAAGACCATTTCACCTGCTTATCGGTAGAATTCAGGTTTTCAATGAAATCTTTTGGCAAAGAGTTCTTGATATCGTTCTGGTGACCAAAGCCCCAGCGCCATTCTGTTCCATTCACATCCGTACGGGTGAACACAAAGTCTGGTTTGCCACTGGAATCAATGTCGAAATCGGCCCTTACGCTATCCACCAGGAAGGTATCTACCACAGGAGGTGTTGGACACCATGGCCTTGGATGGTTGCTTCCGTAGTCAGCAAGGTGGGTTACACGGTACAAGCCTGGTACGCTAAACTGGCGTTTGTAGTTTTTCGAGGTTACTGTAATGGTATCCACTTTACCGGTACTCAAATTCTCGAAGCGCCATTTATAGGATTTGAACAGCGTATCGGAATTATCAACGAATTCATTGGAGTCGTTCGGGCATATTGCAGGTTTTACCACAAATCCCCTAACAGTATCACGCTTGATAACGGTAACGATGAACGCTTTTTGACCACCCGCTGTATCTGGATAGATAGCAGGGCAATAGCGCTTCAGGTTTGGCGGAATAAACAAGGTATCGTACTGCTCCAGGAATACATAGTATTTGCCTGGCTTGGTGTAGGTATGGCTAACAAACGTATCTTTTTTGTTGGTAATGCCACCATCACCATAGAACCATGTCCAGTCTGCACCTGCAGTTGCTGTATCGGTAAGGTTTTTGAAACGAACTGATTCGCCTTCGCAGATGGTAATTTCCTGACCGGCATAATCGGCATACTCCATCTTAGGACGTGGACCGGGGATCTTAATCCATTTGCTGATGGTATCCTGACAGCCCTGGTCGGTTTTGGCCATGATTTTAATCTTGAACCAACCGTTGCGTGAGTATTTGTGTGCAATGTTCGGAGGCAACAATTCATCCGATGATTTACCACGGCTAAAGAAGTTGGTTTTGCCATCTCCCCAGTCGATGAAGTATTCACGGATAAAGTCACACTCTATGATTTGAGGTCCATTGCAATTCTTGATAGCCCAATTACATGGATCGAACAATTTGGTGCTGTCAAAATACTCAATGATTGAGTTACATGAAGGCGTTGAAAGGTTAAGGTTAAACTTCACATCCAAACGGCTGATGAACAGGCGGCGGGTAATGGTATCGCGGCAACCGGTAGAATCACCAACTGCTACACGGAACTCATACACACCGGAGTCATTTTTATAATACAGGGTCTTCGGATCATTTGGACCACCACCAAGCTGGAACCATGGGGTACCAACACCGGTTGCGCCATAAGGAGCACCACCAAATTTGGTAACTGGGTTGCTTCCGTCGTCGTCTTTTTTGTTCCAGTCCCAACGGGTGAAGGGCTCACGGTTTTTAACACCGGCGAAGATATCTGTCTGTCTTTGTGCATCCCTCCAGTAATCGTAAGTATCCCACGTACCAAAGTTCAGCGGATCCGGATGGAAATAACGCAAATCAAGGCGGGCCTGCAGATTGGTAGCCTGGTCCTGACAAACAGTAGAATCAGGCAGTTCAATCATGGCAGCAAAGCCAACAATGACAGGGAATGCAGCAAATTCATCACACTTACCATTAGCCGATGTCATGCTGATACTGGCTAAGTGGTAGCCGGACCAGGGTGAGCGGAAGGTATAGGCACGGAATTTCTTATTACCTACTATGGCAGAATCAAGTGGGCGGATGTTGGTATCACGCTCATGAATGATTTTCTTGAATTTAGGATCAGGACGCAGGTAGAATTTGATAAAGCGACCGAAACCGTTGGTATCAATACATCCCAGCGCACCGGTAGCAGGCTGACCGATAATACCCTTATTGTTCCAGATCATACGGGTAATTTGGGCAGGATCAAGTGCAAATGGGTCGAAACCACGAGCCTCTAAACGCTCCTTAATACGATCCCACACAGCAGACACATCGGCAGCGGTATCCCATTTGCTGATGATAGCCGTTACAATGGTATCAGGGGTTTTATCCAGTTTGCCACCATGTTTTCCGTCATCCCAAGCTACAGATTTGTCTGAACGGGGATCATCCTGCCAGTCGGTAGAACAAGGCAAAGGTTCCGGACGTGTCTGGTAGCGGCTCTGAACCATGTAGTTGTAAATCTTATTGGTACCAGAATCTTTCAATACAACGTTGCGGTAGTAGTCTTCCTGAATCTGGTAGCTCCACTGTTTGCTATAAGCAGGGCTTGCATTACCGGTTGCAAATTCCCAACGCATGGTTTTGAGGTCATCGGTGCGGGTTTTGTTGGCAATAATGGGCCTTACAACAACAGGGTCGTTCTTACAGATTTTGCGAACTCCGTTAGGATTGGCCAATGGGGTAAGCATTTCAAATGTTGGATCTATGATTGGGAAACAAGCAAACTTGTCGTAGTACTGGGTATCAGCACACAAGGGGGGATCGCCAACGGTACCACCTTTTTTAACACCGTTACCCACAATGATACCTACGGTGATACATCCGTTAGGATTGCACACTTCTGAGGCGCTGTATTGTTTAGAGTAACGCGAAGAAGGGTTGCTCGCAATCTGATAGCCCATATAAGGCATACCGGGAGGCCTGTTACCAGGGGTTAATCCACTGGTAAGTGTGGTCCAGGTGGTAGGCTTGCAGAAAGTATCGTAGTTAATACCCACATAAGAGAACGTACAACCAGGCTTAAGGTCACTTAAAATAAAGGTTACACCATATTGTGGGTTTTTACCACCCAAACATTCAATCGCGTCTTTTACCAAACCGGAACCTACACCACCTGCATTGGCATGCATCATGGACAGCTGTTTAACCGATTCAGACTTACACTTCAATGGGTGACAGGTGTCCTGGTGCATCAGGGTAACATTGTTACACTGAGGAATTTTGGCATAATACAGTTCCCTCCAGCGCTTGTAATCTACTTTGTAGTCCAGGCCTGCTGTTCCAGGGAAGGTACGTTTGATAAATCCAATCACACGTGGGAATTCGCCTTTCTTGTTGCGGATGCGCAACAAAGGAGCGGGAAGGGTATCTTTTTTAAGGAAGGTGGTGAATAAAAAGCGGAAAGAGTCTGTTTTGCTGGTCAACTTAATCACCTGCTTTGGTGCTAGGCTCAATGTTTTTGGACCAATCTGGCGGACAAATGGACCACCCTCAGGACCTACATAAGCGGTATCTCCGGCTTTCAGCGAAACATCAACATTATTGGTGATGTAGCGTTCGGCAGGACCACGAATTCCCTTTTCCCAAAGGTAGGTTTTGGTTTTGTTTACCGCATACTTAGACTGGTTGGCCAGTAAACTATCTCCTTTGCTTCTGGGTACAACCAACAAGGTATCCTCGATGATGTAGTTGGTATCCGAAGCCCATACATTGATTTTCTTACACAGCTTGCTGCTCTCAATAAAGATTGCATCTTCCATAGGTGCACCTTTGAAATCAGAAAGCATAACCAAATCCCAGCTCTTGTAATAGTGGGTAGGCAATGAATCGTTGCTGAACTGACAATTTACGTTTACGTTTTTGTTATTCATGCGGTCGGTGGTACACTTGGGAGCATAAGAATCTCCAAAATCCCAAAGACGAACGGCACAAACACGTTGGCGGAACAACGGATCAACAAATCCTTTTGGCTTTACCCAGGTTTGGTTATTGTCGAATACGTGTCCCGGGTGGTTATTGCCTGCCCATTTTTTAAATGTACTGTCATCATTCCACATGTTCTTGTCGTTGTGATAGAACTTGGAAAAATTCTTAAAGTGAACGGTATCCTGAACATCTTTTGGACACTGGAACACTTCATATTCTGCTATCCGATTGAAAGCTATCTCAATGGTGGATTGCGGCCCTATGATGATAACGGTATCATAGGCAACTTTCTTACGGGTAACGCCACCACAAACAATGTCGTAGTTTAACTTAATCTGATATGGACCCAGACCTTGGAAAGAGTGTGAGGGTGAGAAAGTGCGGTTATTTGTGTTTTGAGGCCCAGAGGGTGGATCTCCAAAATTCCACATGAAACTGGAAATACCAACTACCGGCTGGGGTATAAGGCTAAATTTAATTTCAGGCTCCGATATACAAGTTGAGTCCTTATCGGCTACAATCTGGTATTCCCCTTTAAGCACTTGAGCGGCTGCTATTATTTCAAATGAATCTTTGCAACCATCAGTGGTTTCAATGATCATTTTGATGTTGTATACACCAGGCTTGTAATACTTTTTGGTAATGTTAGGACCCCACTGATTTCCGGTGGTTCCGTCACCCCAGTACCAGGTAATGTTTTTCACCTTGTTTTGGGCAATACGGGAAATGTTTTTGATAATCGCTGTTACCGAGTCACAATCTACAGGCTTGTTGCTGGTAAAAGCCGGCCCGATTGCTTCACGCACTTTGGCGGCGCAGGTTATGGTATCGATGGCGGCACAGCCATTTGCATCGGTATATTCCACATACAAATCAAAGCAACCACCGCGAACGTCTTTTACTGAATAACAGAATGGGTTTACCACACTGCTGTTTTGGAAAAACTGACCATCACCAACCACATATTTTGCTGAACGAATCGGTGAACCATTTGGGTTCTTGGTTGAATCGCTAAAGCAAAACAGGTTGTTTTTGAAACACTGCTCCGGCGCGCTCAGCAACGTGAGTTTAGGAACCGGACTGGTCTTAATGGTGAGCTGAACATTCGATGTACATTTCACCCCATTGATGGTGGTGATGTAACGAACATTCTTAACGCCTGACGTTTTAAACGCATAATTCAGGTTTTTTTGACCTGAAGCTGTGTTTTCGCCGTTAAAATCCCAGTCATGGGTTGTGCCTGTGCTCGATCCCAAAAATGAAATTGGTGATCCTACGCATTGTGAACCGGAGAACTGAATGGTGCACTGAGCGGCTGCTTCAGCACCTGCAAAAAGCAGCACCAAAGCGGGCACGATCTGTTTAAATATGGCTATGTAACCTCTCATAGTATTGTTTTTCCTTTTTTCGGAAGCCTCAAAAATATTGATTTTAGTGGATATTCCCACATTCAGAGACCTATTTTTTCGATTTTTGGTTGTCCTTATCAGCATATTTTATTTGCTTTATTTTTGTAACTAATTGTTATTCTTGTTTTTAACGTTATTTTTTATGGTTGACCCCGCTGAAGCATCACCATTTTGCTAATTGACTTTGCCTGAAGCGTTTCAGGGTCCTTGTAAACGAGGGTTACCCTGTACATTCCCGACTCACAGTCCTGGCTTCCACAGCGACCATTCCAGCGGGTTTCAGGATTATTGCTAACAAAAACCTGTTTGCCTTTTTTGTCGGAAACAATCAGGTTGTAATACACGGTTGCGGGGACCGTTATGACCAGATTATCATTGATGCCATCGCCATTGGGTGTGAATACATCCGGAATAGCTATACCCGTAAATTGCTGCCTGGTTCTGATGGTATACACACCCGAATCCATGCAGGCGGGAGGCAACCATGCAATGGCTTTCACGCTGTATTCGTCGTTTGCATCGGGATATTCATGTTTCAGCATATTGCCCGAAGCTTTCTGGCCATCGCCGAAATCCCATTGCACATAGGCACCTGGCTGAACTCCATTCAGGACAAAAACCCAGGCATTCCCATTGGCCTGTTTGGTAACAGAAACCTTAAGTTGTTTTCCGCAAGGCACTTTCGCCGCAGCATTTTCCTGCTTTACCGGGACGGGAGTTACCACAAGAGCAACTTTTCCATCATTATTTTCCGGTTTAACCGCATCCGTGCCTGTGGCGTTCAACACACTGGTTTTGGGCTCCTGGTCTATTTTGCCAACAGCTTTCTTATCCGGTGCAGGCACCTGAGCCGCTTTATCGGAAGCCTTTTTCGCAGCATTAACGACCGGTGTTTCGGAAGCTGAGGCCTTTTCAGGTAAAGGCATTTCTTTGGTCACTTCACTGGTAATTTCATTGGCAACTGCAGGTGATCCGGTATTGTTATTCAACACAATGGCACCAATCCCAATGGAAGCCAGCGTTATCCAGGTCCAGACAGACTTAACCACAATAGCAACCACTCCTGAAGAAGCAGCAGCAGGAGCCGCGGAGGAAACTGCTTCCCACACCCCCGGAGGAGGTGTAAGCCCTGCATCAGCAAGGCCGTTGCGGAATAGTTCGTCTATGGGATTTTGTTCCTGGCTCATCGTTTAAAGGGGTTTAACCAGTTTTAACTGAAGCATTTTGCGTGCTTTAAACAACTGAGTTTTACTGGTATTTTCGCTAATACCCATCAATTCACCGATTTGCTGATGGTTATAGCCCTCAATGGCATAGAGGTTAAAAACGGTTCTGTAGCCCACGGGCAGGGATTGCAGCAAACGAATGAGGTCTTTCATGCCCATCTGCTGATGAACGGTAGCGTCGGCGCCCAAATCTATGTGCGCATCCAACTCATCGGTATATGGCTCCTGCTTAAGTTTTTTAATAAAATCCAGACAGGTATTAACAGCAATGCGCTTGGCCCATCCTTCGAATGAACCTTGATACCTGAAATTTTTCAGGCCTTCAAATAATTTTATAAACGCATCTTGCAACATGTCTTTGGCATTATCAGGATTACCACAATACCGCATGCAAATGGCATACATCACCGGTGCATATTTTTGATACAACGCTTGCTGTGCTTTGGAATCGCCCTCCAAACAAGCCTTCACCAATTCGCTTTCCGTGATATCCGCATCTATTGCCATGCAGGTGTTTCATAATCCCCAATCACCATATAGAATTCATTTGGTATCAAAGGGTTGCCTGTTACTGAAAAAATTACATGAATAATTTGGCGATTTTGAAAGACAACTCGGTAAAAATCATTTTGGCATTACCGTTTCTTTCAATTTCATAGGCCGCATCATTAAACCAGTCGTATATCCTGACCATTTTTACCGGGCTGAGCAGGCTGCCTAGTTTTGAAACAAATTCCTTTTCTTTTTCACTGAGTCCGTTTCGCTCACCCAGGTATTCCATAACGGTGATGGCCCTGATAATTTCCAGGCCATAGCGCAAAAAGCCTTTGATATGCTCTCTGCCGCTACCGCTAAATTCATCGGACCATTTAGCAGCCATGTGCATGTTTCTTTTGTAGCAATATCCCATCCAGTTCCGGAATGCGTCCAAATAAGGATTTTCCGTATTCTGCAACAATTCCAGTGCTTTCACCAGGTCACCGCCGGACATCATGGCTATCCTTGCAGCTTCTTCCTGCGATGCGCCTTCCCTACCCGTTAAATGCGCCGCTATGGCTTCCTCATCTACCGGAGGTATACGGATAATCTGGGTTCTGGAGATGATGGTACTGAGCAGCCTGTCCTGGTTGTTGCAAACCAGCAAAAACAGCGTTTTTTCAGGGGGTTCTTCCAGTAATTTCAGCAACACATTTCCCTCGTTGCCTAGGAATTCCGGCAGCCACAGCAACAATATCTTGTAATTGCCATCGTAGGCCTTCAGGGAAAGGTTTTTCAGAATGGCATGGCATTCCTTCACCGGAATGTTACCTTGTTTATTTTCCGAGGCCAGTTCAGCCATCCACGTGGCATAGTCCAAATACTGGTTTCGGATTAATGCCTTTCGCCATTGCGGATAAACATCGGTACAGGTATCGCCGATAGTGGAAGGAAACGGGAAGGTGAAATGCAAATCCGGATGGGTTAGGGAATCCACCTTGCGGCAGGCATCACATTGCCCACAGCGGTCATTTTCGGCGGGGTTCTTGCAAAGCAAGTAACCGGCATAGGCCAGGGCCAGCGCAAGGTTGCCCGATCCGCTTCCGCCGAGAAATAGCTGGGCATGGGGAACGCGTCCGCTATGCACGGAGGTCAAAAGTTTGTCCTTCATGGCTTGCTGCCCCACAACGGCTGAGAAATTCATCGCCTGATCCTTTCTGTTTTAAACCGATATACCGCCACCACTGCACAAACAGCAAAGACAGCAAGGGCAATGGCCTGACTATGGCTTAAAAGGCCATTAAATACAAAGCCACGTTCTTCATCTCCTCGGTATTTTTCTGTAATAAATCGCCCTACCGCGTAAAACATACCGTACAGCAGGAAAAGTTGTCCTTGGAACCATTTTCTGGGTTTCAAAAAAAACATCAGGCCAATGGCAGTGAATAATATACCGGCATCCCAAAGTTGTGTTGGATATAAGGGCGTATTTAGTGGATCTGCGTGGCTGTTGGGGTTCGTGAAAACAATACCCACTGAAGCATTGCATACCTTACCATGACAACAGCCAGCCATAAAGCAACCCAATTTCCCAAATGCGTGTACAAATGCCCCTGCAATGCCTACCAAATCAAACATCTCCCAAACCGGAAGCTGCTTTTTCCTAAACCACCAAATCAGAACAGGAATGGTGGCCAAAAAGGAACCATAAAACACAAATCCGTTGCCCGGATCTTCAAGCAATAAGGCAGGCTTACCCAGGTATTTGCCAGGATCTTCGAGCCAGTAAAACAATTTGCCTCCGATAAAAACAGTGAAAAAGCACCAGAGAAACAATTCACTGACCGTTTCACTGGTAAATCCTTTGGACTTGAAGTGCGCTGCCATAAACAAATAGGCAACGATTACACCGATGAATATCATCAGGCCATAACCTTGAATAGTAAGGGAGCCAATGCTGAAAATCTCGGGATACACGAAACAAATTTAGGGAACTGAGGCTTACCCTTTTTCAGCTGTGCGTATCTTTTCTGCGGTTGCAGCGAGCGCATCATGGCCAGGATTTAGTTTGGGCCTGGTAAAATTGATATCGCCAACCTCCTGCATGGGCACCAAATGAATATGGGCATGCGGCACTTCCAGGCCGATAACGGCTATACCAATACGCTTGCAAGGAATGGCCATTTTTAATTTTTTTGCAACTTGCCGGGCAAACAACCACAATCCCTGATAGGCATCTTCATCCAGATCAAAAATATAATCGATCTCTTTTTTGGGAATAACCAGCACATGCCCTTCAACCAGCGGCATCACATCGAGAAAAGCGAGGTAATCTGCGGTTTCCTCAATGACATGACAAGGTATCTCACCAGAAACAATGCGGCTGAAAATACTGGGCATACTGGCTTACAATGAAATTTCGAGAATTTCCAGTTTAACCTTACCGGCGGGAACAGCAATTTCCACAACATCGCCCTTTGCCTTACCCAATAATCCCGCTCCGATTGCGCTTTTAATGCTGATTTTATTTTCCTTGAGATTGGCTTCTTTTTCGCTCACCAGTTGGTAAACGGCCTCTTTACCTACGTTGTGGTTCAATACCTTCACCTTGCAAAGGATAGAAACCTTGCTGGTATCCAGCTGAGAGCTGTCAATAACCCTTGAATTGGCAAGAAGGGTTTCCAATTGACGGATTTTATCTTCCAGATGGCCCTGTGCTTCTTTGGCAGCATCGTATTCTGCATTTTCGCTTAAATCACCTTTATCCCTGGCTTCTGCAATGGCTTGGGTAATTCTGGGTCTTTCCTCTGCTTTCAGAAAGTGCAATTCCTGCTTGAGTTTTTCAAGGCCTTCTTTGGTAAAATACTGTATTTCACTCATATGCTAATCGTATAAAAAAAGACGTTGCACCAATGTATTCCAAGGGTGCAACGTCACAAATTTACGAATAAATATTCTTAATATGCTTATTCTTCTCCTCCGCCAAGCCCTATTCTCAAACCAAATGAATGGGTTCCGTCAAATGGGTTTGTGGCACGGTAGCTGTAATCGAGTGAAACAACATTTCCTTTGGTCTTGATGTCGTAGCTAAGACCTCCAGACAAACCGGTAAAGGCACTGGTTCTGTTTTCGGAATCAAACACACCTTCCTGGTATACAAATCCACCACGAACAGAGATGAACTGTTTGTAGGTATACTCCAGGCCCAATGTGGTTTGGTTTGCACTGAACGCATAGTTTGTAAAACCAAAACCAACCGTCAGCTTGTTGTTGTAAGCATCAGCAGACTTATCCAGGCGAATATCGTAGGAACCACTGATGTTAAGCAAAGAAGGCATTTTGATTTTGTCTACTTTGGGTTGAACCGTTTTGGAGAATGTACCATTCTGCAAGGTTGCCTTGTAGCTCAAACCATCGCCCTGGTGACGCATATCCGGTCCAATATTTTTCATAGAGACACCGAATTTAATGTCGTTTTGCTTCATTTTATTGGAAGTAGGCCTCAACGTGGTGGTGTATTGAACACCGGCATCCAAGCTCATGCCCATGGCACGTGCATCGGGAATACCTTCGTTTACCGCGCGAACCACAACCCCAGCAGAAACGTTGTTACTGAAAGATTTGCTGTATGCCAAACCAATGTTGGTCATGTTCACACGGTACGTACCGATACCACCATATGGGTTGCTCTCAGTGGTGATTTCGATTGGCTTGATACCAAACTGCATCACACTTACGCCAAAGGTACCTTTATCACCGTCTTCACCCATTTTTTGGCTAAAGGCAAAGTTATTGATGGCGATTCCGGAGCCTACCAGCCACTGTGTGCGGTTAAAGGCCAGTTCTGTTTTCGTTGTGGAGCGGTCCAAACCGGCTGCGTTCATGTACATGGCTTCAACACCACTTACACCGCCACCATTGGCCCATCCCCAGCCGCTGCTTCTTGCCCATCCGTTGATGGTGAGCTGTGCTGCGCCTGCTTGTCCCTGACGTTCAGGATTCCCTGCATAAAGACCGGTAACTCCGGAAACCATTGACAGGGCTATTGCTGCTATAAAGTTCTTTTTCACTGTTGTAGTCTTTTAAAGATTAATAAGTATCCAAATCAATGGCGTGCATGATGCCATACCAGCGTACAATTTTTTCACCCAGACCAGGAGCCTTCACATGTATCAGGTAAAGACCGCTCGAGATGGGCACATTGCTTCCATTTTTCAGATCCCACTCATAGTAGGTCTTCTCATCCGCCTTGCTCACTTTTCTGATGAAGTTACCTGCCATGTCATAAACGGTGATGGTACAGGTTGGTGGCAAGTTGGTGATTTTCACACGGGTGTCAATCGGGCTGTTCTCATACTCGCTGTAGGCTCTGTATGGGTTTGGAACAACATTCACCAGATCAAGGTTCTTTTTACCCACTTCTTTGTTCACAACAGGAGCAATATCAGCGGCATCGAAAGAATACATAGGCCTTGTGTTGTTGAGGGTACTGCCGGTATTGAAAGAAGTATATGCTTTCTGCACATGGATTTTGAAGGTAACATCCGTTGGTGGCACACCGTCGGTCATGCTGTAACCGGCAGCCATATACGTTGGGATAACCCACATTGCCTGGCTCAAAAAGCGGCGCTTTTCGAGGATTGAGGCGGTGTTGGCCAATCCTGTGCGGAAACGGTCAAAATTGGCATCATCTTCACCGTAGTATCTTTCACCTTTGATTGTTCTGGTAACAAAGGTAGAACCTGTACCGAAGATGTAAATAAAGTGTTTACCTCCTAGGGCTGGATAATTACCATTGTCATTGAACACTCCATCGGTTGGGTTCCAGATCATGTCGCGGCCATTCTCACCTCCCAGATAACTGTCTTCGCCGAATGCAATGTTAAGCCTTTCGCCTGTTTCGAGGTTAATTGCGTATCCGGGGAACCAGCTCAACCCGGCACTGCCTGATTGGGGATTAAGGTTTCTGTCTCTGGAGGTACCTGCACGTATAGAAAACTTATTGGTGGCACCTTCGTTACTTCCACGAACTTCATCATCCGACATTTCCATAACCGCACAACGGGTCCATTTGCTGCGGTCCTTGGTAATAACCAGTTCTACGCTGGCAAGTTCAGACAATGGGTTGTCTGTAGCGCCACTGCTTGACCAGGCAAATCCATAGGTGTTTCTGCCGTTGGTGGCACTGTATTTTTCTCTGGCAGCAAGTCCGTAAGGTGCAATCCTGCCGTTCCAGATTTTCTCATAAGCTTGTCCTGGATCCAGGGAATTGCCGGAGGCATCGCTAAAGTCGTGCAAATGCCCGTCGAAGGTACCGCCCCTGCCATTGGTACCGGAGCGAATCCAGTTTTGCCAAAGGGCGCCACTTGAAGCTGTACTTTGGGCATCATTATCGATTACAGCAGTTAACCACTGTTTTCCGTTGTCTTCCCATTTCACTTCCCACGACAGCAAGCTATTAGATGGATCTGCAGTTGCATTTTCACCTGGATTGAATACCTGGTTAACTTCGATGCTAAAGCCCCAGTCTGCGAGTGAAACACCAGGATTGGCATTGTTAAACGCCCTGAATTTATTTTTGGCAGGGTATTCTATTTTACGGCCTTGCAGAGACTCGAATTTGGTGCCAATGGTGGTGTCACCGGCAATGGTATCGCCAGAAGTTTTGTTCACCAAAACCCAATATGAGTTTGAGGTCATTGAATCCCTGAGGAAAGTTGCATTAGAAGCAGAGCGCTCTTTGAAGTACAATTCAAATTTGGCATTTGGAACCTTCAGGGGATCAATTACTTTGATAGCAACAGGGCCCATTCCGCCCATGTAGGTTGGGTTGTTGCTGATACCGTTTTTCATAATCTCATCAACGGTTTCTTTGCTAAACTCCAACACATTACCACCATTTCCACGGCCTTCGATTCTGGTTAACTTAGGGCCACTTCCGTAGTTGCTGTTCAACTGGGTACCGAAGTTCTCGGGTTCTGTTTTATGCGGCACAGCACGATAAACGCGGATATTACGGCGACCGGCAAGGAACTGGTCTGGATCTGCCTGCAATGGATCATCTGAAATAATCGCATAAGAAAGCACCATGTAATAGTAAGGTTTGAAGTCAACCAGGCCAGTATTTGAACCTGTAGCAAAAAGGTCAGTTTTGATGCTAAAGCTGTGTTGTACACCTTTGTCGGCTCCATCAACCTTTTCAACCGGAATCAAGGAAGCCAGTTTGGGATCGTACACTTTGTTGATGATTTGGGCACGGTTATTTTTCACGTCGCACTGGAACAGTAAGCGGGCTTTATCTATGTTATCCAAATCGCCGGTATTTACTGTGGCGTCTTTCAACTGGTAAACCACATAACCTTCAAATTTGTAGGTCTTGGTTTGGTTGTTTGCGTCTTTGTAAGTTTCTGTATAGGCTTCTACTTTATCCGAGCCGGTATTGAGAAGCTTCAGCACCAATTCCTCATTAAGTTCCTGAAGTTCAGCATCAGGGGCATTGGGGCCATCAAGGATTTTGAAGTTGTTGTTGAACAAGGTTTGTGCCTTATCAGAAGCCAACTGCAGCAAACGAAGTGAGCCAGTACCCAAGCAAGGTGAACCTGCACCACCACTGGTGGTTCTGGCCCAAACTACCCCTACGGTAATGCGCTGTGTTTGTCCTTTTTTCAACAAGAAAGGACCTGTACTTTGAATAAAACGGCGGTCACCAGGTTTGTTACCGCTTGATTTCTCATCCCAGCAGGTACTTGGATAATCAGGGTCTGTGCTGGCAGGGAACATGTATTTTGCGGGCTGGCTTCCACCAAAACCGGTACCTCCGCGGGTTACGGTTTGGCCACCAAGCCATTTTCCTTGCAACAGGTTATAAAATTCAGGTGCCAAATCGGGATTACCTCGTATTGGGTCAGCATCATTATTATAGTACATGAAGTGGCTAAGACCCATTTGTTTACCTGCAGTATCTGTTGGACCTTCAAAATAGTCCACACCAACTGTTGGCGGATTCAGGCCATAGCCCAGGACGCCTTCATCTTCGTCATCACCATTGTAGCAATAGCCTAAACTGCGGTTTACATCGCAACCCACATAGTCATCGGCATAGTTACCCAAATCAGCATCTACCCATTGCCCCATATAGCAATCGTTCAAGGTAGTGAAACCCCGGTTGATGATTTTGGTTGTATAGAAGGTCATGTTGTTTACCTCATCATTGGTTGCGAAGGCAAAAGCAGTGGTTTGGCATTCAACACCAATGGGCTGACCTTGTGTTTCGGAGTGGATATTTCCACGATCGTTAAATACCCACCAGATAAACATATCAGGTTGTTTGGTTACCCCATTGTCGCTAACGGGCCTGCGCTCATCCAATACAGGATGCTCTCCCTGATCGGGTTCATAAACGCCGTCATTGTCGATATCTTTAAAGGGGGCAAGGTATCTTGCTTCGTTACCGGTTTTCACGGCGCGGTCTCTGCCGGCGGGCCATTCCCGGATATCGTTGGTCTGAGAAATATATTTGGTTTCTTCAAATTGTTCCAATTCATCGCGGGTAACCTTCCACATGCGGTTGTAGTTTTTACAACGCACGGGATCCGTTGCGGCCGTAGAGGTATCCAAAGGACCTGGCCAAAAGTCAGAACCTCTTTGACGGTAGGTCATGGCGGCCAGTTTCAGGCTACCTCCATTGTCTTTACCGCCAATCCAAATAGCACCGGAAAACAAAGCATGTTTACGCACTGCATTCGGATCGGTCACCTTAGGAACTTCATATTTTGGATTGTTCAAATCCCACCACATGTCGCCACCATTGAGCAACTTGGTTCTTACGTTATTGATGTCCAAATCCGCACTGGTAGAGGCAGGTTCGCATGTATTGGCATACATCATCAAACGCTGGTCATTATTGGCAGGTCGAATTTTGCCGGTTCCAACGATAGGCCTGGCTGAAACACTCACTACCAGTGAGGTAGAAGCTGCTAACAGCAGGTACTTTATACTGGATGTTTTCATTTGATTTACTGTTTTTTTAAAAGGTTAAACATTAATTAAAATTCATACGAACACCGATACGGGCATTTCTGGGAGCACCAAAATTACCGGTTTGAGAATTCAACAATACTTTATACAAATCGGTATAGCTCTGTGCATCAATTTGGTTGCGCACCAGCAGCTGTCCGGCTTGTGAATTTAAGAATCCATCATCCATAGGCTGTCCGGTGAAGGGGAAAACCCCTACAATGTTTCTGGAATTAAGCACATTTTGAACCCAGACAAACACGCTTAACTGCAGCGGATTCTCTTTACCTGAGCGCTTAAGGCTGATACCTTTGGTGATGTTGATGTCCAGGGTTTGTTGCCATGGCAGACGAGCGCCATAAGGCACACCTTTAATCTGGGCACGATCTGTTGCACCAATCTGTACCGCACGGGTTGTTGGGGTATAGGGTGCACCGCTGTATGCATTGGCAATGATGTTAAAGCTGGTGAATTTAAAAATCTCTTTACCACCAACGATAGGCCCTTTATACATATTCTTTTTGGTACGGGGGTCTTTTCCACCGGCCCAAGCCCAGGTAGCTGATAACTTAACGTTGTGGCGAATATCCAGTTCACCCAAAGGAATAACATTCCTCAGGTTGGGCTGGTTGCTGGCTATAAGGGCGGCTTGAGAATTGATGTTTGAACCGGTACCATCCGCAAATTGCATCATGTAGCTGGCCAAAAGGGTAAGCGGTCCAATATCTTCCATGACAAATGTGCCCCTCAAACCGGTAATGGTTGCAAAATCGATGTTACGGAAAGTGGTGTAGGTAACAGGGAAACCTTGCGCAATCTGGTATAAACCAAAGTCGCGGCGGATTTCAGAATAGGAAGCTGCCATTTCCAAACCTTTGTTCTTTTTGCGACCAAAGAGTTGTTTGTAACCCACTTCATAGTCGGTTTTAACACGGCTTTTCAGGTCACCATTAGAAATGGTTGCACCCTGACGGTTTTTAAGATAGTACAACTCATCGATGGTCAGGAAAGATGCACCACTGTTTGGGCGCTGAGCAAGAACATCATAGCTTACATAGAAGGTTTTTCTTCCGGGTTCCAGCGGGAAGCTGAACCAGATACGGGGCAAGAAATTCAATGCAGGTGTAAAGTCGCGCAGGGCTTCTTTACCCAATACAAGGCTATCTGTGTTGGTTGTTACCAAATAAGGAGCTATACGGCCATTGGATGTTTGGTTGGCTAAAAATTCAGGGTTGCGTTGTTCGCTACCATCAGCGTTGTACCAACGATCGCCGTTGCGGTAACCCACGATTTTGGTAGGTGATTTCAGGTCGTTTACATATACGGCGTAATCTGACCCAATGTTATCGGGGTGATTTACTTCCAAACCATTGATTTGTTTAACCTCTGAGGTGGTGCGGATTGGGTACAAGGTATAAGGATCCTTAAGCACGTACTGGTTGGCATCGTAGCTTTCCATACGCAAACCTAAACGGAATATAAGGTCCTTGAACTGAAACTGATCCTGCAACCAAGCAGCCATGTAAACCGGGCGGAAAGCACCAATCGTGCGCATGGTGGGGTTGTTTAAGAAATCCTCGATGGCAGGTTTTCTAAACACCTTATTGCCCATATGGTCATATCCAAAGTAGTTAACAAATCCATTACCATTATTCAGCAACTCATCGGCGGTGAACATGTTGATGGAGAAATCGCTGGGTTTGTAGCTGTTGATATCCACAAAGGTGCGCTCATTAACAGGTTGACCATATACGTCGCGTGAACCTTGACTGATGAGTTTGTTGCGGAAAGAGCGGTCAAAATTGCTTTGGTCAGCACTGTTAATCAGGCGGTTGTAACGAACGGTATCGGTGAATACACCATTGGCATCGTAGCTAAGTATAGGGTTGTTGCGATCAAGTTCGCTGATGTGACGGTTCATCAACTGGCCCATCAATATCCAAAGGCCGTTTGCACCAAGGCTATAGCCACGTGAGATTTGTTGTTCATAGTAAATACCTGCCTGCAAATCATGGGGGGTACGCTCGCGACCACCAACCGATTTTGGTTTAACCTGCATTTGGCCAATGGCAAACAATGAAAAACGCTGTTGCTGGCTTTTTCCGAATCCACTGGTGATACCACCCGGTGTTCCCCAGAGCGAATAGATGCTGTTGGGGTTAAATCCGTTCATCAGACCTTGGCTTGAGATCACCTGCGAAGAGTTGCGCACATTGAAACCACGGCTTGCATAATAATCGTATACATTTTGGGTATAACGTGCCCTAACTGGGTTAAGGTTACTTGGTGAAAAGGTCATCAGGGTATCTGAGTAACCCACCAATTCCCAGTAGTTACGCAGTTGGACAGTGTTGCCAAACTGATCGGTAACTACCCTTGGCTCTTTGTTCGGATTCTGCTGCGCATCATAATTTGCATATTGGTACACAGGCATAGGATATGACTGAAATGAACCTAAATAACCATAATCAAAAACATTGTCTAGGTGATTGGCATCCCGGTTCTGGCTGGATGCATCCTGATATTCTAAACGTGCAGTGTAGAACGCACTCTTGATGCTGCTGTTCTTATCTACCTTAAAGTTTTGGGTAAACTGCAAATAACTGCGGAATGTGGTCGCATCGTTTCTTCCATTGTTTTTGTAGTTCATGATAGAGTTGCTTGCAGCCAATCCCTGGCTATAGAAATAAGAAGCATAGCCGGTAACCGTGATTTGGTTATTGGGGCGAAACTCAAGTTTACCAATAAAGTTACCCTGGTAAAGCGGCGAATTCGGGCGAGCCTTTAAGCGTTCGAAATCACTTTCGCGGAGGTACGAACCCCTGTGAATAAAACCGTTTGGTGTAGAAATCAATGGATTTTGCTCCAATTCATTGAGTTTATCCTCTTTCACCACATACACACCGGTGCGGGTTGGGTTGGGGTCTTTGAAATAACCGAGGTTACCATTCAAAACAAAACCCAGTTTAACCAATTCTTGCGTATTGCCGTTTTCATCTTTGTATTTTTTCTTCCAAAGAGGACCCGAAACGAAACCCTCTGCAGTATTGTATCCAAAAGGATCCAGACCAGTTGAGGTAATTCCTTCTACTGCGGTAATCAGTTTGGCGGTTGCTCCACGGGATGTATAACTAAATGCACCACCGGTAAGGTCACCATACATGGCAGGGATACCACCAATGTTGGCCGCGATGGCATCTGTTCCCAAAGTAGGCAGAGCACCTGATCCGATAACACGCATACCATCAATGAAGGTACCGTTACCATCGGCACGGGTACCCCTTACGGAAATACCCTGGGTGGTTGCCACTACCGCTGCGTTGGTAGAAGTAATTGCATCAATACCACGTCTGCTACCTTTCAGAAGCTGGGTATTGGAAACACCACGTTCGTTTTTAATTAAATCAACCGGAGATTTTTTGGCTGCAGCAGAAACCACAACGGTTCCCATTCCCTGTGTAAGGGTAATGTCCATCTGTGGATTCAGACCGGCACTGAGGTTCAGGTTTTCGGTTTTGCTTGGGTTGAAGCCTCCTTTTTCTACGTCCATGACGTAGTTTCCTGGCTCCAGGGTTTGGAAAACGCAATAGCCATCGCTATCGGTTGTGTCTATTTTAACCAAAATTTCCCCTTTGGTCATTTTGATAAAGGCGCCTGAAACAGGAGCCCCTTTGAAGGTAACCTTGACACGGAAGTCGGCAAAACTGGTTTGGGCCAGCGCTGCAGATGCCGATAGGATACACAATGCAAAAACGCTAAGATGCTTGAGTATGGTTCGATTCATAGTACTTTTTTTTTATCGATGAAAGACCGGTTTTGGTCTAAAGGTTTCGAATGCAAGTTTACCCAAAAAGTCACGATTTAACAAACCGATATTGAATCCTTTCCAAAAGCTGTATTTTTTCTGACAGAAAGATTGAATTTCAGCCAGAAAGCAACAATCTGATGACAATTACCGACTACAGATTACTATTGTGTGACATTCTATTTATCACATTATCTGCAAGCACGTGGGCAATTTTGTGGTAGCTTTCATGGGTCCAACCGCCAATATGCGGTGCAAGCACGGTTCGGGGGCTGTTGCGCAAAGCATTAAACCAGCGCCAGTCTGCTTCAGTGTATTGGTTAAACCCTTCTTTTTCCAGCACATCTGCGGCAAAACCCGCAATGTGGTTATTTTCCAAGGCTTCAACCACCGCTTCGGTATTCACCACCTCTCCCCTGCACAAATTCAATAGCCAAAAAGGCTTTTTACAGGCATCGATGAATGCCGGATCTATTAGGTTCCGGGTTTCCGGGCTAAGTGGAACATGCAAGGAAACAATATCGGCGCGCTGCTTCAGTTCATCCAGCGAAACCTCCTCTATAAATTCATTGCCAAAATTCTTACGGTATTTGTCGTGGGCGATGACGGTGACTCCAAAACCCAATAAGCGCTGAGCAACGGCAGAACCGGTATGTCCCAGACCAATGATGCCGACTGTTTTACCCCTTAACTCCGTTCCCCTGTTTGCCTCGCGGTTCCAAAGACCACGGCGCACTTCGGCATCTGCAGTGGCGAGCTTGTGCATCAATGACAACAGCATGCCCAAGGTGTGTTCCGCTACGGCATCGGCATTGGCTGCAGCAGCATTAAAAACATCAATTCCCATTTGGGATGCAGCATCCACATCAATATTATCCATGCCGGAACCGCCCCTGCCAATCCAGTGGAGGGTTTTGGCAGCAGACAATAATTCGGTATCTATGGAGGTTTTGCTTCGAATCAGCAACCCTACAGCCCCGTTTTCCAGTTCATTCAGGATGATGGCTCTGGTGGCTTCGGGCAGGTATTTATAGGTCAAACCTGCCTGTTGCAACCTTTCGCAAAGGTCGGGATGAAAATCATCGGCAATCAGTATGAAACCCGGTTTGCTCATGGTGCCGTTGCAGGCCTGTTTCAGGAAAGGTATGATTTACGGTTTTTCAACCAAAGCGGCTGTGATTGCTGCTCCACCGGCATTTGAGCCGATTGTTTTTTACCGGTAAAAAAGGTTGCTGCTGCCATAGAGGCCGCGAGTATTTCGGCTGCTGTGGGGGCAACCGGCGCCTGATTTTCAGGGTCGAAATGCTTGGCTATGAAATGGGTGTCGAAATTTCCGGCTATAAAATCGGGATGGTTCAATACAAATTTACCAAAGTCCAGGGTGGTTTCGATTCCGGTAATGCGATACTCGTCGATGGCCCTGAGCAGCCTTTGCATGGCTGTTTCCCGGTCTTCGCCCCACGCAATTAATTTGGCAATCATGTTGTCGTAATAAATGGGGATTTCCATACCCGGCTCCATGCAGTCGTCCACCCGCACACCTGGGCCTTTTGGCGGCATATAGTCCATCAAAGTTCCTACGCTGGGCAAGAAATTGTTGTTGGGATCTTCCGCACAGATGCGCAATTCCATGGCATGTCCTTGTATCTTCAATTCATCCTGGGTGAAAGTAAGGGGCAATCCTGCGGCAACACGAATTTGTTCTTTTACCAAATCCAGGCCGGTGATGCATTCCGTGACAGGATGCTCCACTTGCAGGCGGGTATTCATTTCCAGAAAATAGAAATTGCCATCATCACCCACCAAAAACTCTACGGTACCTGCACCTGAATACTGGCAAGCTTTGGCCACATTTACGGCAGCCTGCCCCATGCGGTTTCGCAGTTCGGGTGAGAGCAAAGCACTGGGGGCTTCTTCCACCAGTTTCTGGTGACGTCGTTGGATGCTGCATTCCCTTTCAAAAAGGTGGCAAACGTTTCCGTGGTTATCGGCCATGATCTGGAACTCTATATGCCTAGGTCCACCTACATATTTTTCAATAAAAACGCTATCGTCGCCAAAGGCGCCTTTGGCCTCGCTGCGCGCTGTTTGTATGGCCTGTGAAAACTCATGTTCTGCGTGTACCACACGCATGCCCTTACCACCGCCGCCCGCACTGGCTTTCACCAAAACCGGAAAACCGATTTGGCGTGCGATATCCAGCGCTGCATGGTCATCGGTAATTGCTTCGTTAATTCCCGGAACCAAGGGTACCCCGTATTTTTCAACCGCTTGTTTGCTCCTGATTTTATCCCCCATCATATCCATGCTTTCCGGCGATGGACCAATTAAGGCAACACCCTTTTCCCGAAGCAGGCGCGCAAAACCTGCATTTTCGCTTAAAAAACCATATCCGGGATGTACGGCGTCGGCACCGGATTTTTGGATTACCTCCAGGATGCGGTCCTGGCGAAGGTAACTGTCTGAGCTTGCTGCAGTGCCGATGCAATAGGCTTCATCCGCATACCTCACATGCAGTGCGTTGCGGTCGGCCTCAGAGTAAACAGCCACGGTAGGGATGCCCAGTTCCTTGCAGGTGCGCATCACCCTGATGGCAATTTCGCCGCGGTTGGCGATTAAGATTTTTTTAAACAATGACATGTATTACTGGCCTGTAAATGCCGGTTTATCAAGCATGGGGAGTTTTACAAATTCGCGTTCAGCTGCACCGATTGCCGAAATACCCCACCATCCACCGTCGGCATTGGCAATGTAGTGGGCAAATTGCCGGAGGCTGTCATATAACTGGATGGCAAAAATTGGTTCCATCTTCGGAAGTATGGTATTTAAACGTGCGATAAGGTCGCTCAATAACTGGTTCCGCTCCTGGGTATCTTCCGGCAATGATGCAATCATATTTCTTAGCTGCAGGTTTGCCTCTGTTTCAAGCTCAGTATACAACATGGTCAATTCATAGCGTTCCGAGAATGTTTTGATGTGTATCAATTCCAGAATACGTTTTTTTTCGTCAGAATCGAAATGCCCATCGGCACCTGCAATTAGTAAACTTACATAAACAGGAGAAAGCAAAACGATCTGTTTTTCCTCTTCGCTAAGCAATTTGATATAATCTAACATGGTATGTAAATAGGGTTGGGTTACCTTCGCAAATGTAAAACATAAATTCGGCATGCGAAATGGCACAGCAAGCATCAGGTTACTCATACAGTCGGAACTGAATTCCGACCTGAAAAAACCGTTTGTTCTGGCAGCCGCAGGGCTGCAAATGCTTACTATAGCAATGCTTTGCTATTTGGGCAACCCCAACATACAGGTAAAGGCCTGGAACAGTTTGTTTTGGGTTTCGCTCATTTTTAGCACATTTCAGGCGGTAGGCAAAGGGTTTATCGGGGTGTCCAGGGGAAGGTGGATTTATTTAAACCAGCTGGCTTCGCCCTACCAACTGGTGCTTTCAAAAATTGTTTACCACTGGATGTTGATGCTGGTTTTCTGTTTGGGCAATTTGCTGGTATTCTCCGGATTAATGGGTTATCCCATCGAACACGGGTGGATTTACATGGCAGCGCTGTTGCTAACAGGAATGGGCATTGCAACCATTTACACCATGATTTCGGCCATTGCGAGCAAAACCCCTCATCCGGGCGTGATTGCACCGGTGCTGTCTCTGCCCGTAATATTGCCATTGATTCTGGTAGGCATGCAAGCGAGCCAAAAGGCCTTAAACCCTGTATTGGTAAGCTCTGCAAGCAAGGATTTACTCTTGCTGCTGGCACTAAACTTCCTGGTTCTGGTGCTTTCCGGCATATTGTTCACACCGCTGTGGCGTGATTAACTGCGCGGAAGTTATTTCACCAAATCCTGCATCAGCAAAATAGCCTGATCCAGCCAAGCATCTTTGGCGTACATCTTCAGCCAATCCTTCCTTTGGGCTTCGCGGGTGGCATCGCCTTTCACTTCATCCAAATCGGAAGCAAGCGGATTGATATTGCGCTTGATGGCCTGATAGCTGCTATCGGTATATTTCTTTTCTTCCTCTTTCAGGGTTTTCTGCTGTGCGGCATATTTCTCCAGGTTGAGGCTCCATGTATAGCTATCGCGAATGGCCGCAAGGTTTTTGGCCCTTTTTTGAACACCGCCGAAATAATTTTCTTTGGCAATGCGGTCTTTAGCCGAAGCCACTGCTGCGGGGAAGCGTGCGGTATGGGGGGAAGAGAACACAGAATAGTTTGCCGGTTTAATTTTATCGTATGGCAAGTAATGCTTCATTTCTTGCTCGCCCTGCGGGATACCATCGTACATATCCGGAATAATCACATCCGGTATTACGCCATTGAGCTGGGTTGTGCCGCCATTGATGCGGTAGAACTTTTGAATGGTCACCTTCAACTGGCCAAAGCCACGGGGAAAATCGGATGAGCTGGCACCACCAATAGGAATGAAGGTTTGAACTGTTCCTTTTCCGAAAGTGCTTTTAGAGCCTATTATGAGGGCCCTTTTGTAGTCCTGCATGGCAGCAGCCAAAATTTCGCTTGCCGAGGCGCTGTATGTATTGGTTAAAATAACCAGGGGTCCACTGTACACAATATTGGGATCTGGATCACCGGGGGCATCCACAGAGCCTCTTGGGTCGCGCACCTGAACAATGGGACCTTCCTTGATAAACAGGCCACCCATATCAATGGCATCGGCCAAAGAACCACCACCATTGTTGCGCAAATCCAGCATTATGCCTTCCACATTGGCATCCTGCAATTTCAACAATTCCATATACACATCCTGAGAAGAATGGCGACCACGGCCTCTTTCGCCAAAATCTGCATAGAAACTCGGCAACTGAATAACGCCAAAGCGCTTTCCCTGATGTTCAATAATGGCACTGCGGGCATAGCTTTCCTCAATCACCACTACATCACGAATGATCGGAATAACCTTGATACTGCCATCGGGTTTCTTCACGGTAAGGCGCACTTCTGTGCCTTTCTTGCCACGGATAAGCTGTATGGCATCGTCCAGCTTCATGTCTACCACATCCACAGGTTCGCCTGCACCCTGGGCAACTTTAATGATAAGATCGCCCGCTTTTAAATCGCCTTGTTTGTAACTGGCGCTTCCGGGCACAATGCGCTCCACCTTGATGTAGCCATCGCGCTCGCTGAGCGTGGCTCCAATACCTTCCAGCTTACCGGTCATGCTGATATCGAAATTGGCCTTTTCTTCCGGCGGATAGTAATTGGTGTGGGGATCATACAGTTCGGCGATGGCATTAACGTAGAACGAAATTCTGTCGCGTTTGTCCATTTTTCGCCAGCGTTTAAACCAATCGGTGCAGAATTTTCTGGTTTCCTCACGCGCTTTTAGTTCCAGTGTATCAAATGGTTTGGAGGGCTTGGCCGCGGCAGAATCTTTCACATTGTTTTGGGCTTCCTGCTTGCGGAACAGCCTGTCTGTGGTTTGATAATGCAGCCATTTGGTCCAGTCTTGTTTCAGGGCAAGTTCATTGACCTGGTACTTTTCTACGGTTTCCTTTACGGTAAATGTTGCGGTTGATTTGTAATCGAAAGGTTTGTCCAACGTGGTATTGATATGTGTTTCCAGCACATCCAGCCTGCGCATCAGGATTATCCAGGCGGAGTCAAAGAAATCGTATCGGCCCGCTTTGATCTGGTCATCCAGCGAAGTTTTGTAGCGCTCCAGCTTCTTGATATCTTCCTGGGTAAAGAATCGCTTGTCATCGTCCAGTTTTTCCAGCACGTTGTCATACAACTTTTTTGAAAAATCATCATTGATTTTCAGGGGGGCATAGTGTTTTTCATTCAATATACCTGTAACCCTAACCAGCAGAGAATCTCCTGCCGTGAATTTTTTATTGCTGCAAAAAACCAGGAGGGCCATGATGGTGCCTGCTGAAAAAACGGAGAGCCAAGACTTCACTTTCATTATTTTAACTAAATTATTTATCCAAACCGAGCACGGTGGGTCCTTGTTCAAAAATCAAATCAACGGGAATACCTGCTTTGCCAATTTTATTTAAATCAGCCTGCAGGGCATCGCCAATTTTGGCCCTTGTGTCCAGCATAGCTGAAACTCCGTCTGTATTGCCATCCCCTTGCAGGGTAAGCAATTCGGCGGCCAAATCGGCAATCACCTTTTTCATTTTGGGCACATCAATGGTATAGCGGCCATTCTTGTTTCGGGAAATGGCATTTTTAGACAACAGGGTATTGAAAATTATCATGTTGGCTTTTCCGTGGGCGCTGGCCGCACCAAACCTTACACTGCGGAAAGTGCCGGCAACAAACGTGATGTAGAAATCATCCATCTTTCCGGCCAATTCGCCACGCTCCAACAGTTGGGTAATCATGAACAAGCCAAGCACATCGGCTTTGCATTCTTCTATGGGAGAAAAAGCCGCACCCAGTGCTTCGCGCACGGTGGATTTGCCATTTATTGTATTTTTAACACCCAGGCCATGGGCCACTTCATGAAACATTACATTGTTAAAAAAGGCATCGAAGTTGACCATTGCAGCTTGATTTTCTTCCAGCATGAGGGTGGAGATTGGCTTAACCATGTTATCAAACTTGGCCTGCATCACATTTTTCAGCTGGGAACGGCGGGTGCCATACTCTTCCTGAAGTTTCTCGTCATTTGGCAAATTTACCGCAATGGTTTTACTGCCTGCGTTGTTGTGACCGGCATAATAAACCACATCAAAAACGGCCAGTGAACTTCCCGGCTTAGGGCCATCGGGGGCTCCCGGCAGTGGTGCTTCTACCACAAGTCCTACTCCAGCAGGTCCGGCCGGATCTGGCATCGCCATATTCATCGCAAGCGCGGGTTTGTAGGCAGCATCAACAGGCAAACTCTGCTGCAATGAAGGCAACAGCGATACATACTTATCCAGTTTCTTACCCCATTCCATATCGCGGATGAGTACGTAGGATTCAAAAGCCGTTTTGGCACCTTTGAATTCGTCTTCATAATTTTCAATGGGA
>CANKVN010000022.1 GCA_947487055.1 Flavobacteriales bacterium | reverse complement strand
GGAAGAGGGCATGTCCCTGCTGTCAGAATCTTCATTGGATATGGCACGCTGTGCATTGATTAGTAACTTTAAAAACAAGCCTAATCTTGGCACAGATGTTGAACATCCTCAAACAACGGAGAAATCCACTAAATCCAAAAAATGAAGAAGTTAATATTTTTCCTGTTTGCCACACTGCTGATGAATGTTGGCCTTTTGGCACAAGTGTTTTCTACCGGAACAGGCACCATCAAGTTTTTCAGCAAAACCAGTGCTGAAGATATAGATGCAACCAATAACCTTGTAAAAGCAGCCCTGGATGTAGCATCCGGCAATCTGGAATATGCAGTATCTGTCAACAACTTCATTTTTAAAAAGACGTTGATGCAGAAACACTTTCAGGAGAATTACATGGAAAGTGGTAAATTTCCCAAAAGCACTTTTAAAGGCAGCATCACCAACAACAGTAGCGTAGATTACAAAAAAGACGGAACCTATCCGGTAACCGCCAAGGGAAAACTGACCATGCATGGCGTAACCAAGGATGTTACTGTTCCCGGTAAAATTACCATTGTGGGTAACAAAGCCGTGTTGAAAGCCGATTTTAATGTAAACCTGGACGACTACAACATCAAGGTTCCTGCAAACAATGCCTCGCAAGTTGCCAAAACCATCAAGGTTTCTATGGACTGTAGTTTGGTGAAAAAATAATGGGCAAAATGCCGTTAATCTTCTTCCGGTTCGTATTGCTGCTTGTTGTTGGAATCCCCACAACCCTCGCGGCACAAACCGACACGGGTATGTCTTTGCTTGATGATACTGAACCCGTTCGTGAGAAGGTTCAAAATGCCTTTAAAACCAGCAAGATCATTAATTTGCAAAGCATGGAAGTTACCGATGCCGGAGTAATGGATATGAAAATCAACCACCGCTTTGGGGCAATCAATCAGGGAGCCTACGAGGCATTTGGGCTGGACAATGCAGTGGTGAGAATCGGTGCCGAATATGGTCTCGTTCGCAACCTGTCGTTAAATTTTGGAAGAAGCAGCCTCGATAAATTGCTGGATGCAGGTTTGAAATACCGTTTTATGCACCAAACCACAGACAATAAAAAACCGCTTAGCATGCTGCTCTATGGCGGCTGGGCTAGGGTTGGAGGCCAATCGGTTCAGTCGAGATACTGGTACACCGGACAATTAATCATCGGGCGAAAAATGACCGATAAGCTGTCTGTTCAGTTGGTGCCATCGGTGGTTATTGCACCCTCGGGCCAAACATATGCTTTGGGTATGGGTTTTAGACAGAAGCTAACCCAGCGTACTACGTTTAACATGGAATATATTCCGGTGCTAATAAAACCGGAGGGCAGGTCCACCAATAATTATTACAATTCACTTTCGGTGGGAGTTGATATAGAAACCGGCGGTCATGTTTTTCAATTGCATTTCACCAACAGTTCCGGAATGGCGGAACCACAGTTTATCGCTCAAAATACAGGTACCTGGACCAAGCAGGAAATTCGATTTGGCTTCAACATCAGCAGGGTGTTTACGGTGGTGGATCCGTCCCGTTTTAAATAACCATTACTGAAACCATTCCGGCCCATACATCATGGGATTGGACCTTAATAGCCTATACTGAATCTTAGTATTGTCGCCTGACTTGTTGTTTTTCAACAAGATGGAAAGCCGTGTTTGGGGATTTACTCCGGGTATATCAGCTGTTTTGATAAACAGGAATAAACTTTCGTCAGCAACGCCGGCAAAGTCTTGTTTTCGCGCACTGCGCCAGTCTATTTGTTTGTTGCCGTTGTGCAAACTGCCTATAAGTTCTGCATCCTCTGCTAAACCCGAATCCGGAACATAAATTACCAATAAATCATTTTTTTGATAACCGGCATTTTCGAGCAGGATGTTTTTGGGTTTACCTGCTTCAGCAACCACAGATTGGTATTGAACCGGATGCTTATTGAATGAATCGTTTAAATAAACCATTTCGCCACCAATGAAGTATTGATGCGTGGCTTCTTTACCTGTCCAGTGTTCGAGCAAAGGGATAATACCGGGATGACTTCCTGAATTGACAGCCAGAATAATGGGGTTGTTTTTAGTAGGCCAATCTTTCCATTTGTTCCATAAACGGCTGTAGGAGAAAGGTATTTGCGAATGGCTGATGAATTTTGGGAGGCAAACGTCATGTTCATTAAAAAGATGATACATCAGCACATCTTCCGGGCCATCGGCCAGCAATAATTTTTTTTCGCCGCAGGCAGATTTTAGCACTTTTGCCTGTTCATGATAAACATCTTTTCGGGCATCGCCGAAATACCCGCTTTTCAGCAGACCAAAGCCCAATAGCAATGTTATAACAGGTGTAGCATACAACAGCTTTTTATCAGGAATTAAAATGATAAGCCCCAAAAAGAAAAACGGGGCACTGAAAAGCAGTACCGAATGCTGCAATACCGGCTTGTGCAGCCACGACCATGCAAATCCTATGGCCATGGGAAACAAAAGCACAGAAAAGCACAACAAGGCCATGTTAATGGTGTTTTTTTCTACCGATTGCCGACGCCAAAAAAAGATAATCATTAATGCACCCAGTAAGGGATACAGCGTACCGTTCAGCAAATATTGAAGGTGCCTGATTGGGAAATTCAACCCGGGTTTGCCCAGCCAATCCAGCCCGCCCATACCGAGCTGATGCATGAAAACCGGCAGGGCAGGGGCGAACACCAACAGCCCGGTAACAGCGCTCAACAACCATTTTGGGCGGAGTGCATTTTGTTTTGTCAGTCCGAGCAGCCAAAGAAGGAATATCGGCAGCAGCGTAAAATAATGAAGCCAGGCACAAGCAGCAGCCAGTAAACCCATCAGTAGAAAGGCCGTTTTATCCGTTCTTTTTTCTGTCCAAACCAAACTCCATTGCCAGAAAAAAGCATTACAGAAAAACATGCCCAATGCATAAGGCCTGATTTGATGGCCCCAGACCAATGGAAGCCAGGAGAGGGAATAAAAAAGCGCAGTTGCAAGGGCTTTGGGAGTGGTGGTTAAATTCTGGGCAGTTTTATAAACCAAATAAACAGCGCCCACAGAAAACACCGCCATTAGCGCATGCATAAGCGGAGCGTGCTCTCCGAAATATCGCAACCAAAGCCAGATTAAGGTTTGCATGCCAGGTGGGTGTCCATCGGGCATTACACCCTGCTGCCAGTGTTCATTCCAGGTACCGGCCCCTGCTCTGAATATGGCGCTGAGTTCGTCATAGGTGAAAGGAATGTCAACAATGCCCCAAAACCTTATGAATGCTGATAAAATCAGCATTGCAAAAAGTCCGTAGCGAAGAATATTATTACCCATCAATGCAATGATAATACAAAAACCCTCAGGTCTTCATTTTATTCTTTTTTGCACTTGGAAAGAGGATGTTGTTTAGGATAAGGCGGTACCCTGGAGAATTTGGATGCAGGTTTAAATCAGTTGGTGGTTCGCCCACAATATGCTGATAATCCTCCGGATCGTGACCACCAAAGAAGGTCCAGGTGCCTTTGCCGGACTCACCATGTATGTATTTGGCTTCGCTAAGTGCAGCATTTTCGCCCATTACCAGCACACCGCTCTTTATTTTTTCTTTGTGAAATGCGGTTGTTTGCCCCATAAACGCTTTGATGGTGCGGGTGTGGTTTTGACAAAGGATGGATGGAATGACATCCCATTTTGCGCTGTAATCAAACAGGGTGAAAAGATCGTTTTCTTCAGTGACGCCGCGTCTTCTGGGGTCTACATCCACATCGCTGTGTTCGTATATGTAAGGATTTTGCTCCAGCAGAAAATCCTTAAAGGCAAAACAGTTTTCGTATTTCAACCGGTTCTGGCAATCCGGGTCTGAGGGTGTGCCGTCAAACATGGGGCCGCAGATATCGGTTTCTTCTGCCGCAAGGGCAATGTCATAGGTGTCGGTAGCGCTGCACATGGCAAATAGAAAACCGCCTCCCAGGCAAAAGTCGCGAATCTTTTTGGCTACAGACAGTTTTAGTTCACGGGTTGATGTGAATCCGTGTTTGGTTGCCATTTCTTCGGATTCCTTCACTTCATTCTGGTACCAGGGCGCACCGGAATAGCTGCTCCAAAACTTTCCATACTGTCCGGTAAAATCCTCGTGGTGAAGGTGCAACCAGTCGTATTCCGGGAGTTTGCCGCTTAGCACCTCATCGTCAAATATCACGGTGTAGGGAATTTCGGCATAGGAAAGCACCATGGTAACGGCATCGTCCCACGGCTGTTTTGTTTTGGGGCTGTAAACAGCAACTTTTGGTGCAGTAAGCAGCTTCACGCTGTTCATGTTCACCTCCGGATTGCTAATCGTGGCTTCTATTGCGTTGGCTTCACTTTCGGTAATTACCTCATACGTTATGGCCCTGATTTTACACTCGCTTTCGGTTTGCGGGGTATGCGCTATCATAAAACTGCCACCGCGGTAATTCAGCAGCCACCCAACTTCCCGGCCTTCCTGCTGCAGCACCCAAAATGCGAGTCCATAACTTTTTAGGTGGTTTTTTTGTGACTCGTCCATGGGGATCAAAATGCGTGAACCCCAGCTGCAAGTGCTTTGAATGAAGAATAATATGAAGAATATACGGCGCAGCATGCTTACATCAACAAGGCGATTTTTTTACCAAAAACCACCAACATATATCCCAAAGATAGCGATAAAAGACCATAAATCAAAGCTTTTCCGTGCGCTCCTGCAACCGCATACTGGTATAGCTCCAGTCCAAATCCGGAAAAGGTGGTGAAGCCTCCCAAAAGTCCGGTGATTAAAAAATAGCGAAGTGAATCTGCCTGGATTTTCTGATACAAATAACCAATAAGCAGGCAGCCAAGCATGTTCACACAAAATGTGGCCCATGCAAACCGGCCTGAGGAAAAGGGAATAATGTTGCTAACCCAGTAGCGGAGTGTGCTTCCCAGCATTCCTCCAAGTCCTACCCATAGGTAATGGGAAAAGTTCATGCGCACAAATGTACTAATCGATTGTAATTTCGCATTCAAATGGAGGCGGTAATTGAGCAAATTTTATGGGCTTCTCCCAATGTGAAGCGGTTCTTTCTCCGTCCCATATCGGATTCGCCATTATTGTTTGCTCCCGGACAATTTATTACCCTAAAATTACCCGACAATGATGGTGGCACTTACGAACGCAGCTACTCAATCGCAAACGCACCGGATGAATCAGGTTTGCTGGAATTGTGTATTGTGCTTAAAACAGAGGGTAAGGTTACCCCTGTTCTTTGGGAAATGAAAGTGCAACAATCCCTGGAAATTTCAGAAGCGCTGGGCGCGATGCTGCTGCCGGAAATATGGGATAAGGAACTGTGCTTTGTTTGCACCGGCACGGGTGTGGCCCCGTTTAGAAGCATGATTGGCAGTTTGCTTGCAAATTCCATTCATCAGCATCCCATTCACCTGGTTTTTGGCAACAGAACCGAACAAGATATTTTGTATCGGGAAGAATTTGAGCACTGGGCCAAAACATTTGATAAATTTCATTTTTATCCCGTGTTAAGCCAACAGCAGTGGGAGGGAAGAAAAGGCTACGTCCATGCTACCTACGAACAACTGTTTGCCGATGGAAGGGATGCGCATTTTTACGTTTGTGGCTGGAAAGCAATGTGTGCTGAGGCAAGGCAACGCCTGAAAACATTGGGCTACAACCGCAGGCAGTATACGTTTGAACAATACGACGGCTGATGTTTGCGGGAATCCATGACACCATTGGTTTATTGAAGGCTTTTGCCAGACCCCGTAGACTTGGAAATGCAATAAAGCTGTATTTCTCCTACGGCTTGGGTAAGGTTCTTGGAAAGCCCATTCGCTGGGGAATGCCTATGGCCATGAGCATAGAACCTACCACGGCCTGCAATTTGGGTTGTCCGCAATGTCCCAGTGGATTAAAGCAATTTACCCGACCAACCGGGAAAATGGATCTGGCAAATTTTGAAAAAGTAATTCAAGACAACGTGGATAATGCGGGATACATCACCTTGTATTTTCAGGGTGAACCCTATATCAACAAGGATTTTACCGATATGATTGCCCTGGCTTCCCAAAACGGAATGTATACAGCAACCAGCAGCAATGCCCATTTTCTAACGCCCGAAACCTGCGAAAAAACGGTGAAAGCCGGTCTCAACCGTATGATTATCAGTATAGACGGTGCTTCGCAGGAAACCTATGCCAAATACCGCATTCATGGAGATTTTCAGCAAGTGGTGGACGGAACCCGAAACATGCTGAAGGCAAAACAGAAGCTGGGTGCCAAAAAACCTGTCATAATCTGGCAATTTATTGTGTTTGCACACAACGAGCACGAGGTCACAGCCATTCGCCTGTTGGCAAAGGAAATTGGGGTGGATAAACTGGTGTTGAAAACAGCACAAATTTATGATTATCAGCATGCCGAAGACTGGATTCCGGTGCAAAACCAATACTCCCGCTATCACAAAAAAGCCGATAAGGTAACCATCAAAGCCAAGCACCAAAACCACTGCTGGCGCATGCATAGCAACCCCGTTGTTACCTGGGATGGCAATATGGTTCCCTGTTGTTTTGATAAAGATGCGAGCCACAATATGGGCAATGTGTTGAGTCTTGGAACCCAGGCTGCATGGGAAGGAGAAGCTTTTGATGGTTTTAGGAAAAACCTGAATGCAGGGCGCGGCGAAATCGATATTTGCAGCAATTGTACCGAAGGGGTAAAAGTTTGGATTTGACCCGAAATCAGTGCGCTTGATAGTTTAAGGTTTCCTGTTTATTATTGCAGTGTCATTTGGCCGATTGCTTTTTAGTCTACGGCGAATTCCCTCGAACTTACTTGAACAACACTAACCAACTACCTATTATCGTTTTTTATGGCAGATAAACCTGATCTGAATACCATGTCGTTAGCTGATTTGAAAGAATTGGCCAAGAACATGAAAATTGAAAATTTTGCTAAACTGAAGAAAAATGAACTGATGGACGCCATCCAGTCAGCATTGCCTAAACCGGAAATCACTAAGCAGGAAAATGTCCCTGCGCCACAGGTAGAGGTAGATAAGCGCAAGCGCAAACGTGTTACTGAAGACGAACCCTCAGCGGAAACAACGGCACCGGAATTGCAGAAACAGAAAGTTTTTGAAAAACCTGTAAGGCAGGAAACTCCAAGAAAGCAGGAAACACCCAGAAATCTGGATACACCTGCCAGGCAGGACATCTCTGCAAAGCAAGAAAAACCATTTAGACAGGAAAAGCCTTTCAGGCAGGACAGACCATTCAGGCAGGATAGGCCCAAGATGGAAAACAAGCCCATCACAGAAGATGAGCTTAACATGATAATGCCTCCACTACCGGCAGAAGAAAACAAGACTTCCGGTTTGGCAGATATAGAAAACACCAAGGTTGCAGAAAATCAGGGATTGCCCGTGGAACAAGTGCAGCCCAGAGAGGACAACCGACGCAAGGAGCAGCTCATTGCGTTTACCGAAATGGAAGGAATTGTGAGCACCCAGGGTGTGCTGGAAACGGTTCCGGACGGATATGGTTTTTTACGCAGTCCGGATTACAACTACATGCCATCTCCCGATGACGTATATGTTCCGGGCTACATGATTAAGCAAAATGGACTGAAAGTGGGGGATACACTCAAAGGAACCATCAGGCCGCCAAAAGACAATGAAAAGTATTTTTGCCTGGTGAAGCTGGAAAGTGTAAACGGGAAAACACCCGAAGAAGTAAGAGACCGTGTTGCCTTTGAACACCTTACACCCTTGTTCCCCAACGAAAAACTCAACCTTTGCGATTCTCCAACGCACTACAGCAACCGTATTATTGATTTGGTTTCGCCAATAGGTAAGGGGCAGCGTGGTTTGATCGTGGCCCAGCCCAAAACCGGTAAAACTTGGCTGTTGCAGGGTATTGCCAATGCGATCGCCAAAAACCATCCGGAAGTATATATGATTATTTTGCTTATCGATGAACGTCCGGAAGAAGTTACGGATATGGCCCGCAGTGTGAAAGCTGAAGTGGTAGCCAGTACGTTCGATGAGCCCGCAGATAAGCACGTGAAACTGGTTAATATTGTGCTGGAAAAAGCCAAGCGTCTTGTAGAGTGCGGCCACGATGTGGTGATTCTGCTGGATAGCATTACCCGATTGGCCCGCGCATTTAATACTGTTCAGCCTGCTTCCGGTAAAATATTATCGGGTGGTGTGGATGCCAATGCTTTGCACAAACCGAAACGTTTTTTTGGTGCAGCGCGAAACATTGAAAACGGTGGTTCGCTGACCATCATTGCCACAGCCCTTACCGATACAGGATCTAAGATGGACGAAGTAATCTTTGAAGAATTTAAAGGTACCGGAAACATGGAATTGCAGCTGGACAGGCGTCTTGCCAACAAGCGCATTTATCCTGCCATTGATATTCTATCCAGCAGCACCAGAAGGGAAGATTTGTTGATTGACAAGAGCGCCCTGCAACGGATGTGGGTGCTTCGCAACCATTTGGCAGACATGAACCCCGAAGAGGCCATGAATACGTTCCTGAAATACATGCAAAACACCAAAGACAACATGGAGTTTTTGGTAAGTATGAATGGTTAAGGTAGCGGGTAAAACTGTTTCTCTGTGAAGCAGTAAACACGGTCGCCTGCGCTCAGTTTGTCAATCAGGGCCAAGCCTGTTAGGCTGCCAAAGGCAGGCATAATCAGGTTGTTGTTTCCTGCGAAAAAACAAGGCAGGGACAATTGCTGTTTTCCCAATCCCTTAATGCGGTACCCCGGGTGAATATGGCCTGAAATAAAAGGGCCTGAAAGCGCTTCTGTCTCATCAACATCGTGAACCAGGTGCAAATTATTGATTTTAACTGCTGCTGTTATCGTTATCCCCGCCCTTTTGTATGCTTCAAGGGGCAGAATATCGTGATTCCCCTTCACCAGGGTGAATGTTAGGTAAGGGTAGCTGTATAAAAAATCAGACAGCATTTGCCACTCCCGGTTTTCATGGCTGTGAAACAGGTCTCCAAGAAACACCACATGCTTCACAGCAAATTGATTTAAGGCCAGAGCAAGCCTGTCGAAATCCTTGTTGGTGGCCATTTCGGGCAGGGGCAATGCATTTTTTCTGAAGTGGGTTGTTTTTCCAAAATGGCAGTCAGAAACAACCAGGGTGCCGGTGAGCGGGTGGTACAGCGTTCTTAGCGAGGAGCACTGAAAGCGCTCGCCTTGGAATACTATGTCTGCAATGGCTGGCATGATTTGAAAAACATGTGCAAATTTCAGCACTCTTCAACAAGATTTATGAATTAATTTGCGGGATATGTTTTTTACGGATCAAATTTGGTTGAAGTACCCTGCGCTTTTGGGCTATAAAGTATTTGCCGTTTTGCTCATTGTTATTCTCGTAGGCAGGTCCACTGGAATATGGTTATACAAAAAGCGAAAGAAGCTTAGAGGCAAAGACAATTTTATCTTAGGACTCAATAACCTAACCTTCGTGCTCCTGAGTATTTGGTTCTTCTTTCTTTTTCTGCACGTATTCGGAATCACCATCAAGGAGTTTTTTACCAGCATAACCATCATAGCAGCGGCCCTCGCCATTGTTTTCAAAGATTATATCCTCAATGGCCTCAATGGAATGATCCTGATGTTTGGAGACAGTATTCAAATTGGGGATTTCCTAAAGATTGGCGAACACAAAGGCAAAATTGAAAACATCACCCTCATGAGCGTGCACCTGTTAAGCGACGATGATGACATGATTATCATACCCAACAATGTTTTCGTGAATGCACAAATCATCAATTTCAGCCGCAATCCGAGGCAGCAAAGCAGCATTGATTTTGAAATACAAAGCGCACAGAGTGTGAGCGTTGTGGATCTTGAAAGTTTACTCAATCTGGTAATTATTCGGGAATCCTCACTGGTTCGTGCAGATAGCTTTAAACTGAAAGTGCTCGAGTTTAGAAAAGACCTGGTGCATTACCGTTTCAAGTTTGCCTTAAATGAATATGACCCTAAGGTGGAATCACGCATAAAACAAGCACTTTGGAGAGAAATCCTCAAGGTTATCAACATGCAAAAAAACACCTTGTAAAGGCTTTTTATTTTTTTTAATAAGACATTAATTTTGCCACAGTCAACAAATGGAAAAGAAAAAGGTAGTTACAGACTATTCGAAATTGAATGATGAGTTGTTAAAACTCTATGATGAAACGTATCCGGTAGGAACGGCGGGGCGCACCATTCGCTTTCCCAATGCCAAAGGGGAGATTGTTACGGCCGTGAGATTGGAAACCGAAGACACCATTTATCTGGTGAAAGTAAGTGCCAAACCGAAAGAGGTGCTTACTGAAGAGCAAATGGATGATTTGGTCAGGCCTTCCGAAAAAGAAGAGGGTTCTGATGACGAAGAAGACAAGAATGAGGATGATGATCAGCCGCGTTCCAAATCTTCTGACGATGAAGACTAAACCAATTGGTACTTGAATTGTTTATTGCAAGACCTTGGTATCATTAACTACCCATAGCATCGCCGTCACTGTTGTCAATCACTATTTACAGGTGCAAGGCCCTTCCGATCAGCCTCAATACATCTTTGGATACGATGTTACCATTGAAAACCGCAGTAGCGAAACCGTAAGGCTGGTAGAACGGGAATGGATTATTACCAATGCTTTCGGAGAAATTAAAACCGTAATGGGAGAAGGGGTGATTGGCGTGCAACCCACCCTGGCTCCGGGTGAATCATTTTCTTACTCCAGCTATTGCCCACTTTCTTCACCATTTGGTATGATGGAGGGATTCTATGTCTTTTCCAATGGTGGCGTATCCTTTAGGGTGGCAATACCACGTTTTTTTATGCAGTGTTTTGCCAATTTAAACTAATTATATGTCTACCACTTACACCGCCATCATTACAGGGGCTACCCGGGGTATCGGGCTTGCAATATTACACCGATTCCTGCGCGGTGGGTTCTCTGTAGCCTTCTGCGGCACAAATCAAATCAAGGTAGACCAATTGGTTGCTGAGCTTCGCGAAACCTATCCGAATGCAAATATTGCAGGTTTTCAGGCTGATCTGGGCACGCCGGATGCCGCCAAAATCTTTGCTGAAAAAGCAGTAGCGGCAATGGGCGGCTGCCATGTGCTGGTAAACAATGCAGGCACATTTTTGCCCGGCTCTGTCCTTTCGGAAGATGAGGGAACCCTTGAAAAACTACTCGATGTAAACGTGGGTTCTGCCTACCATGTTTCCCGAGGTGTGATTCCAGCCATGATTTCCAAGCCCAGAGCACATGTATTTAACATGTGTTCCATTGCCAGTAAAGTGGCCTACGTGAACGGCGGGAGCTATTGCATCAGCAAATTTGCCCTGCTGGGCCTAAGCAAGTTGCTGCGGGAGGAATTGAAATCCCACCATATTTGTGTCACCGCAGTGCTTCCCGGTGCAACATTAACCGATAGCTGGGCAGGTACCGATTTGCCGGTTTCACGTTTTATTCAGCCGGAAGATATTGCTGAACATGTGTATAATGCCTGGCAACTAAACCAGACGTCCTGTGCGGAAGAATTGCTAATCAGGCCTTTAGAAGGGGATATTTAGCATGTATGTTTTGCGTCATAAAACGCAAAACAGAATCTAATATTAAACTGGCTTGCTTATATTTGATTTGAACATCACTAAAAGCTATATTTGCATCCAAAGAAAATAAACATAAAGTATCTATGAAAAAATTATTACTTGTTTGCGGTGCTTTCCTCATGGGAAGCAGTGCGTTATTGGCCCAGCAAAGCACCCCAGGTGCGCAGCCCCAATTGAAACATGGCGACAATTTGCTTCCTCATTCCGTAAATAGCAAAACCCTAAACCGCAGAAATGCAGGTAATGGTTGGTACAGCGCGGTAAATGAAGCGGGTGCTGCCGGTGAAACATTCCTTTACTTCGGGGATTTTCACATTTGGCCGGATTCATTGCCAGTACTTCGTTATGCAAACGGAACTGTAAATCATGCTTATAGCCATGGTGTTGGCTCTACACTTGATCCCAAGGCTGATTATTTCACCACCCGCCTCTCTAAGTTCCAGAATTACACAGTGGATTCATTCTATTTCAGATACAAATACTACAATCCGGTTGCCAATCATACCGATTCGTTGTTTGTTCAGGTATTTGATGATGCAGGATTTGCAGGATTAAGCTGGGGTGCCGGTCAAGGATCAACTTTTGCTCCAGTGCTCAAAGGTTTGACAAGTCCTTCTGCAGTTAGGAACTATAGTTATTCTTTGGATACCTCCGACAATACAGTTGATTTCTTTGAGCCAAAATCAAGCTCATATTCTGATTTTTTCATCCAGGAATTGAATCCACCTGTAGCTGTTCGCGACATGAATGCAGCAAACCGCACAGGTCTGTTTGGTTTCACTGCATACATGAAGCCTAATTATGCCTACAAGTTTGGTGATACCTTGATTTATGGCCGCGATACAAGCCGTTCAACAGACCCAGTTAACAAAATAAGCTCATTCCAGCCTTATTTCATCCAAGCTCAGTCTGCTTTGGAAGCCTCAAACTTTTACAACTACGGTTTGGTTAACTTTACCGGTCAGCGCTACTCTACCAGGGCTACCGAATGGTTTTACCCATACAATGCTCCAAGCAGCCAGCGTTGCTATTTGTCAAGTGGTTTCCACATCAACTATTTCAACCTGGGAACCCGTTTTGAAAAAGTAGGTGCAGATATCAGCAGCATTTTCCCTTGCCCTGCTACCAAAAACGGCGAACTGTCTGTTCAACTGAAATTGAAAGAAGCATCTGATGTTTCTGTTGATATCTTCAATACCCAAGGCCAAAAAGTGAAAACCATTGCCAAGCAGAAATTTGGTACTGGTACTTCACAAATCAACTTCAAGGTTGATGAATTGCCTGCCGGTTCTTACATAGTAAGAATGTCAGGTGCATTCGGTTCTGTTAGCCAAAGCCATGTTGTTGAATTAATCAATCAAACATTCATTAAAAAAACCGCCTGTGAAAACAGGCGGTTTTTTTATGGCTAAATGTTGTTAGTTTGTAATCCCAATCTTTATGCAACTTAAAAGGTCCTTCAGTTACGGTGTTTACCTATTCTTTGGCTTTGTGAATACTGCACTGGCTCAGAATTTTTCCGGCTTGCAGGCTTCCAATTTTAATGGTGTTCATGCCATTTACCAAAATCCTGCAGGAATTGCAGATTGCCGCTTTAAAAAACACAGCAACCTGGTTACCACAGGGCTTATGTTTTCCAACGATTATGCCAGCCTTGCCTTGCCATTCACTTTTAAGGAATGGATTACAGGAAATGTACCCAACCAATATTTAAATGCCAGTGGTAACGTTCAATGGCAATCTGCCTGGCTACAGGAAAACCTGAATGGAAAACCGAAAAATGTGTATCTGGGGGTTGAGAACCGCGGGCCTGCCTATATGTCTAGGCTCGGACGAAACGGGGCTTTTGCCATTGCCACCAGAACCAAAGGTGCATTGCAGGTGAATAATGTATCCGAATCATTGGTGATACTTGGCAAGAATAGCCTGGACAGCGGAAGGCTCCAATCCACCCAAATCAGCGATAGCCGATTTGCAGTTAACATCAATTCCTATCAGGAATTATCTGCAACCTTTGCACATGTGCTATTCAACAGGAAAACATATTACCTGAAAGCTGGGGGTACCGCCAAATACCTGATGGGATTGGGAACTGCATACGCCATCAACAATGGCCTTAATTTCACCATGAATGGCCGCGACAGCCTTCAGCTAAACCAATCGGATGTGGCGGTGGGCTATACCCAAAACGCACTTCTAAGCCGTTTAAATTCAGGTGCGTTTCAACTTGCCATACCAACCCTTCGGGATATTATAGGAAATGGCTTTGGGTGGGATGCCGGGGTCGTATTTGAATACAGGCCGGATAAAGCAGATTTTATTACCTCACAAAATCGGTACCTCCTGAAAGTTGGTGCTTCTTTGTTGGATATGGGAAAGCTTACATATGGCAAACAAGGTAAAACCTATACCATCAAAAACACCGCGCCTGTGCTCATTAAGTTAGACTCAGGATTTGGGAAAGCCTTTGCCAATGGCATAGACAGCGGCATTGATTATGCCCGCAAATATGCACAGCAGCATTTAAACGACACGGAAGGCACCGGCAGAATTGAAACAGCTTTGCCCTCTATCCTCAATATCCAGGTTGACTGGAATGTGTTTAAGTGGTTTTATGTCAATGTTAACTGGTCTCAGGCTGTAGTTAGCAGAAGGGATATAGCCTTGAGAAGACCTTCTTCGGTTGTGGTGATGCCCCGCTTCGAATCCAAATGGGTGGAATGCAGTGTGCCGTTGTCCGTATACAACGATTACCGAAATGTGGGAATGGGGCTATACCTGAGACTAGGTCCGGTGTTTTTTGGCACCGATAATTTCATCAAATCTGTTAACAGCAACAGTTACAGCAGCCTGGACTTTTACTTTGGGATAAGCACGGGCTTGCCGGGTAAGAAATCAAAAAAGAAGGGCAGTTAAATCATGGTGGTGCGCTGAATAGCAGCCCCCAGTGGATTTAAGCGTTCTTCAATACGTTCGTAACCGCGGTCTATCTGCTCAATATTTCTGATGGTGCTGTTGCCTTTGGCGCTCATGGCTGCAATCAACAAGGCAACGCCGGCACGAATATCAGGTGATGACATCGTAATGCCTTTGAGCTGCGTTCTGCGGTCAAGGCCTATCACCGTTGCACGGTGGGGATCGCAGAGGATGATCTGGGCACCCATTTCAATCAGGTTATCGACAAAAAACAAGCGGCTTTCAAACATTTTCTGGTGTATGAGTACCGTTCCACGGGCCTGTGTAGCAGTTACCAATGCAATGGAAATCAGATCTGGGGTGAAACCGGGCCAAATCTGGTCTGAAATGGTGAGTATGCTGCCATCGATGAAGGTGTCGATTTCGTAATTTTTGTTTTCCGGAATCACAATGTCATCGCCTTTTACTTCCATTTGTATGCCCAATCGTTGAAACATCCTGGGAATGATACCCAGCATATCCACGCGGCAGTTTTTAATGGTAATATCGCTTTGTGTTAAGGCTGCCATTCCAATAAAGCTGCCAATTTCAATCATGTCCGGCAGGCAGCGATGGGTACAGCCTTTCAAACTGCTCACGCCTTCTATAATCAGCATATTAGAGCCTACCCCGGATATTTTTGCACCCATGCTGTTAAGCATTGTGCAGAGTTGCTGCAGATAAGGTTCACATGCGGCGTTGTAAATGGTGGTTACGCCTTTTGCCAAAACAGCAGCCATCACAATGTTTGCAGTTCCTGTTACAGAGGCTTCATCCAGCAACATGTAGTTGCCTTTTAGGTTGTCCGAATGTACTTTATAAAAATTTTCCTGTGGAAGGTATTCAAATGTTGCACCCAATTGTGCGAAACCTTCGAAGTGAATATCGAGCCTTCTTCTGCCAATTTTATCGCCTCCGGGGCTGGGTATATACCCTTTTCCAAAGCGCGCCAACAAAGGCCCCACTATCATGATGCTTCCGCGCAGTGCAGCACCTTGCTTTTTGAATTCTGCAGATTCCAGGTAATCCAGGTCAACAGTATCTGCTTTGAAACTGAATTTGCCATGTTCGAGGTGCTTGGTTTTAACACCCAGGCTGTGAAGCAGTTCAATCAATTTTAGCACATCCCTGATTTCGGGGATGTTTTCTATAATTACTTCCTGATCGGTGAGCAAAACGGCACAAATAACCTGAAGTGCTTCGTTCTTGGCCCCTTGAGGCGTGAGTTCTCCTTTTAATTTATGACCACCTTCTATCTTAAATACTTCCATCTGATTAATGCCTTCTATAGCCACCATTATTCCTGTTGAAACGGCCTTTTTTGCTGCCGCCTTGACCGCCTTGTCCGCCACTGCGTTTAAAGAATTTGCGCTGTTGCGACTGATTTTGGTTGCCAATGCTGGTGTCGGGAGATACAACAATGTCCTCACCACCCGGTGTGAGTTTACCCTTGGATAAAATTTTAAGGTGTTCGGCAATAACATCATTGCTTAAATTCTCATTGTTCCAGCTTTTGCAGCTGTTATACATGAACGAAGCGATGAGATTAACCAAATCCTGTTTGAGGGTTCCTTCTTCCATGGCCCCAACCTGATCAACCATGTTTTGAAGGTTACGGCCATAAAACCTGAATTTTATTTTGCTGTCAAAATAGCCAATGGTTCCCGGTTTTTTAGTTCGCTCTTCGCGGGTAGGGACGGGGTATGGGCAATCTACATCCAGGTCATAATCGGCAATCTGAAAAAGATGCCCCCATAATTTTTCTTTGTAATTGCTTTGTTGTCTTAAATCTGGATTTAGGGTGGCCATAACATTCACCACGCTGCCAGCCCAGCGACTTCTTAAGTCTTTGTTGGCGATTGATTTTATGTGTTTAACATATTCCTGAATCTGACGACCATATTCAGAAATGGTAAGTTTTTCCCGTTGGGTATTATAGTCTTCTTGAAGTGTGGTCATGCTTTGCTTTGAAAAGTAAAAGGCCTCCGACTGGAAGCCTTTTAGCAATGTTTAACTTTTAATTATAACCAGTAAGGCTCTCCGTTTAGGTGCTTAAGTTGCATAGACCAGGATTTGCCTGCGGAATCAATTCCATTAACCCACATATTTTTCTCTCTCAGCTTTGTAATTGTCCAGTAATAGGGATGGGTATTTTCGTCATGGCCGTTTGGAACATAGGATGTTTCAGGGCCAATAATCAATTTGGTGTGTTTTTTGTTAAAAGACCACTCGCCCCTGGCACCTAAAGCTTTTAAAGGGATAGGCATTTTTCTGCTGTAATTTCCAATGTTTTTAGGATTCCACATAGCAGGGCCAGAATTGTTTAGGTTATGGTTTGTGGCGTGTGATGTGCCATAATACTTAATTCCATTGTTCGGGTCTACGGTGTATCGCACCCACTCTACGGAATAAGATCCTGTTCTGGTGATTTCCAGGATTATGCTAAAGGTGTCTTCACGGCTGTTAATGGAATCAGTAACATTGTTGCCATCATAGATAAACTGATCCACAAGCCACTCGTTGGCTACCCGGTCACGCTTTGCCCTGAATGAAATACCAGGTCCATCTTCGTATTTGCAAGCGGTGGTGAATATGGTCAGCATTAAAGCAGCTACCAAAACAAATTTTGTCTTTTTCATAATTCTGAAACAAAAATAGTTTATGTTAAGATACCAATGCAAGTATATCAATCTCTTTTTTTGTTTAATGTCTATGTTTTAGGTCATTACGCCTTAAAACGTGGCTGCAAGGGAGCCTAAAATTGTGCGTCCATCGGCTGGAAGCAAACCGGGACCCGGGTATCCACCAGATCTGCGGGTTGCATAGCGTGTATTGGTGAGGTTATTGATGGAAAACCGTAAACTGATTTTTTTATGAATGGGAAAGGAGCAGTTTAAATCAAAAACAGAATAGCTTGCAATTCTTCCGGTTTGCCCATTGGCAGCGGGGGAATTGGTGTTTTGAGCGTCGGTAAAGAAAGCAGAAACATGACTGCCCTGTAGGTTTAGTTGTATTTTCCGGTAGGCCAAGCCGATGCCTCCGCGGATAATATGCTGTGGCGCATTTTCAACCCGATTTCCTTTGAGGTTTTTTTCTGTTAACGAAGCGCCAGTGCCTGTGGTGTAGATTAATTGATTGTACAAAGCATTGTTCAGGGAATAGGTAACAAATACAGGCATTTTCCATTTGGAAACCTTAAGAACTTCCATAATATCCGCATCTATGGTCCCCTCAAAACCCCAAGTGGTGGTGCTGCCAGCATTGGTTCTGAAGGAATAAATGTTACCAGAACTGTCCTTTTTGCTGATTGCCGCAATCCGCTTGTTGTATTGGAGCAGATAGGGTCCTAAATCCAGGTTTATGTATTTTCCAATGCTCCCCCGAATACCTAAATCTGCATTGTAGCCACTGGCGTCCTGAAGGTTGGGGTCAATAACATCGGTGGTGTTGTTTTGTGCCAAATCCGAGAACAAAACGGGTCGGTAGGCTTGCGAAAAATTCGCGTAAATTTCTGCATTTGGCAGTGCATGGTATTCAAGGCCAACACCCATAAGCGGAAGCTGACGTGTTTTTTTTGCCGGCTGGGTTGCAATTTCCTGCCCCGTGCTATTGAATCCTATTCTGCCATCACTTGTGGAGACAATATTCTCGAACCGAACGCCGGGAATGAAAAGCAGTTTTTTCCCAATTCTGAAAATGTTTTCTGCATAGGCCGCCAAATTTCGGGTATTGAATCCCAGTGAAACCGGGAAATCAGGAGTGCTGATGGAGAAGTCAGCTCCGCTGCCATTGGTTCCTATGCCTTTCTGCATTCTGCTGGTTTGCCCATTGTAGGTTCTTAGGCCTGCAGATAAACTGTGGGTTTTTTCTAAAATCTTGTATTCATGCAAAAACGAAAATTCCAATCCGATGTTCTCGTATAAGTCCCTTGCCACTTCACGGTTATGGTATTGTTGTGTGGCGGTAATGAGCGTATCGCCAATGGTTGCATTTTTTAAGTAACCCACACTTTTTCGGTCTCCGCCTAGGTAAAATGCCTTGGCTTGTAAGCGTGTATGTTCATTGATTTCCCAGTTGAATTTTAATGCAGAAACAGACCAAGGAATTTGCATCCAGTTCCGGCTTCTGTGGCTGGTGCGGGGATTGTTTTGAAACTGAACATCGGTTAAGCCTCCCGGCTGCTGGCTAAGCATGGAATAGAAGGTTTGGTCCGCAGTTAACGAAATGTGGGACTTTATTTTCCAGGTAACCGTGCCAAACAGTGTGCGGGTATGGTAGTTGTTGTTTTGTCGCCAGCCATTACCCTGCCTGTAATCATAAAAAATGTAATAATTGATGCGCTTGGTATTGCCGCCTATAGCATTGAAGGTGTTCAGTAATCCATAACTTCCCAAGGTTTGGTGGGCTTCTACCTGGAATGGTTTTTCAATGTCGCTGCCATCGCGCAAAATGTAGTTCACCATCCCGCCAAATTGTGGCCCGTACTGCAAAGCACCGGCACCACGCACAACCTGGATTTTTTGAACGGCTTGCATCGGTGGATTATAATAGGCCTCCGGATATCCAAACGGATCGGAAGCAATATCATAGCCATTTTGGCGGGTGTTGAATTCCCAGCTTCGGTTGGGGCTTAAACCGCGTGCCGCAATCCCAACCTGAATGCCTGATGCATCGCTTTCCCAAATATGAATGCCGGGCACTTTGGCCAAAATTTGTCGCATGTTGTTGTTTACCACAACCGCATTGATATTTTTGAGCAGAATGAGGCTGTTTTTCTTGCCTGCATAAATCTGTGTACCAACAATTTCGGGCAAATGAATGGCATCGCGGTTTCTTAAAGTTCCAACCACATTCACATCGGGTAAGTAACTGGGTTTGCCCGAATCCTGGGTGTCTGCCGCAAACACGGAGCAGCTGCAGGCTAACAGCAAAAAGGAAAGCAATAAGATTTTCTGCTTAGGCTTTATTGACAGTCTCAAGCGTATTAAACACCCCATTCTGGCTGCAAAACAACATTCTATTTAGAAACATTCCAAATAATTTCAACAATATATTTAGAAACATTCTAAATAAAACCAATAGCGTTTAATAACGCCTTTGTTTCCAGACAGTTCCGGTGGGCAAGAGGCTGAAAATAGCGGTAGCGATTGTGATGCCTGTGAGGTAAATTTCGTATACGAATAGCATATGCCACCCGGGTTGCTTCTCCTGAAGATGCTTATAAATACCTTTTATCTGAAAAGATTGAATCAACCATTTGGTGAGCAGGATTGAGATGGAAAAACCAATGTGGTGCCATAAAAGCACAGGCATTATGAAGTAATACAAGCCAAAAACACCAAACAACATCCACCAGTACCAGGGCAATTCTCGTCCGCCGCTTAACCAGCGTTTGCGTTGGTGAAGCAGGTTTTTAAACCCGGACACTGGCGCAGAATAGGCTGTGGTCTCCTCAATCATTACATTATTCCATTTCCAGCCACGTTTGCATATTTCGCTATACAATTTATAATCCTCGGTAATGGAAAAACGGATATTTCGGTAGCCGCCGGTCTGGTGGTATGCCTCAGCCCTTACAATCATGTTATTGCCCACAGCAGTGGCCGGAACACCATTGTAGGAAATTACATTCAGCATTCCCATAAAATAGGCCCAGTCAAGTTCCTGCATTTTACCGCCAAAGCCTTCGCCTTTAACCAGTGTGGTGCCGCTGCCAACGCCTGTGTTTTCATCCAGGCTTAATATCATTTGTTTGGCCCAGCTGGGTTTAACCTGAATATCTGCATCGGTTATGAGGTAAAATTCTCCGGTTGCATAGGCGTCAATCTGGGCCATTACCCGGGCTTTTGCTTTCAGGCCGGACTGGTCATCTACAATATCCACAACCCTTATATGGCTGTGCTTAGTGGCATAGCTTGCCAGAATTACGCCTGTTCTATCACTGCTTTGGTCGTTGCCGCAAATGATGTTGAGTTTATCCATCGGATAATCCAGCTTCAGCAAAGAATCCAGGCATTGGGCAATGTTGTCTTCTTCATTTCTTGCAGCAATTAAAATAGAAATGGTGGGCCATATAAGCGGTTCAGGTTGTTTGACATGCTTATAGGTTAAAATGGTCCATTCCTGCCAAAGTTGAATAAGAATATAAACAACAGCAATGGCAACACAAAAAAGCCAAACCATCATAAAGTAACCATATTGTATCCTTCTTCCGATAAGAACCGAAGGTATTCGGGCAGGATATTTTTGAGGTTTTGGAAAGCCTTTTCGCTGTCATGAAACACCACGATGCTGCCCGGTTTGCTTAACTGTTTCAATTGCCTAAGTGACTTTTGGGGGTTGAGTTTTGGGTCGTAATCACAACTTAGAATGCTCCACATGACAATATGAAAACCATTTTCCCTGAGTTTTTTTCCCTGGGTTGTGGTAATGCGTCCGTAGGGTGGCCTGAATAATTTTCCGGGTAGGTGTTTTTCTGCCAGCAATACATTTTTCAAGTATTCTGCGGTACTGCACTGCCAGCCTTTCAAATGATTGTGGGTGTGGTTGCCCAGCTGGTGGCCTTGTTTTTGCAATTCTGCAGTGATTTGCGGATGATGCATGGCATTTTCTCCCACACAAAAAAAGGTAGCTTTTGCATGGTAAACAGCCAATTGGTTCATTACCCAGGTGGTGATTTCCGGATGCGGACCATCATCAAAAGTTAGGTAAATGCTTTTATTGCCTGGATTTCCCGTCCATTTCCAGCGTGGAAAAAGCGATTGAATTGTTGAGGGAATCTTGTAAATGAAAAACAATGAAGCAAAATGAACGAATTTTTAGGTATAATCCAAATGATTCCGTGCGTAAATTTGCAACCATGCCGGAAAAAATCACATTGGTGGGTGGAGGCCTCTCAGGCGGTCTTTTGTCTGTATTTCTTGCCCGACGGGGATACGAAGTTCATGTATATGAGCGCAGGCCCGATATGCGTCAGGGCAATTATGCCGGTGGCCGAAGTATCAACCTTGCATTGTCCGCCCGCGGAATTCGCGGTTTGGAGAAAGCCGGTATAGCCCAGGATATTTTGGATATCGGCATCCCCATGACCGGACGTATGATGCACGACAGGGAAGGCAATCTGGCATACCAGCCTTACGGTAAAAATGGCCAAGCAATTTATTCGATTTCCCGTGGCGGACTCAACATTCGGTTGTTGCAGCTGGCGGGCGCTTATCCCAATATTCATCTATATTTCGACCATAAATGCACATTTTGTGATCCACAAACCGGAATTACCCGTTATACCGATGTTCATGGAAATCAGGTAGAAGATAAAGCCGATATTGTTATTGGTACCGATGGTGTATTCAGCGCGGTGAGGGATGCCTTTATGAATAGTCGGTTTAACTATTCCCAATCCTACGAAGACCACGGCTACAAGGAATTGGAAATTACGCCTGATGCCCTCAGCGATTTCCGTTTGAATAAAAATTACCTGCACATTTGGCCAAGAAGCAGCTACATGATGATAGCGCTTCCCAATACTGGCGGGAATTTCACCTGCACCTTGTTTATGCCTTGGGAAGGCGAAACCAGTTTCGCGACACTCAATACCAAAGAGCGGGTGCAATCGTTTTTTCAGAAAGATTTTGCCGATGCAGTTCCGCTGATGCCGGGCCTGATTGATGATTTCTTTGGCAATCCCACAGGCTCGCTTGCTACGTTCAGGTGTTATCCCTGGGTGAAAGAAAGGGCTGTATTGCTGGGCGATTCGGCCCATGGTATTATTCCTTTTTATGGTCAGGGTATGAACTGTTGTTTTGAAGATTGTATTGTGCTGGATGATTTTATTGAATCATGCAATGGAGACTGGACCAAAGCGCTGGAAGGCTATCAGCAATCCAGAAAGCCCAATTCCGATGCCATTGCCTCCCTGGCGATTCAGAATTTTGTGGAAATGCGCGATCTGGTTGGAACAGAATCATTCAGGCACCGCAAACACGTGGAGCATGACCTTACCGAACTATATCCTGATTTATTCAAGAGCCAGTATGAATTGACCACCTTTCATACCACACCTTACAAGTATGCGCTGGATATGGGTGCCAAAAATGATAAATTGCTGAACCATATTATCAGTAAGGGTTTGGAAAGCAAAATGAATGACAGGGCCTATATGGAACCGCTCATTAAGGAAATGCTTTCTTAATTTTTGATACGATTGGTGATGCTGAATAACAGGTAAACCAGATAAAAATGAAGCAGGCCTGCAAGTTCTAAACCAATAATGTACCAAGGCCAATCTCCAATTACAAAGGGGTTTTCTACTATGGGTTTCTCACTCAAATACATGTAGTTGCCGCCGGTGACATAGTTCATTAAACCAACCAAAATCAATAATGGTTGTGTATACAGCCATATTTTTAACCAGCTGTTTTTGCGAATTTTAAAACCATGGATACTGCTCATGAAAACGGCTGTGGCCATGATGCCGGCATGGGCTACGTAATATTCGAAAAATAGAAATGGGGTGTATCCGTGCGTCATTTCAGGCGTCATTAGAGAGTGAAATGCACCCGGAATGCCCCAAAAGACCAATAATTCAAATAATAATTGATTGGGCTTAAAGTAGATAATACCGGATATTAAAACGCTCAGCGAACACAAATGCAATGGTAAAGCCGTACTGAAGTGCCAAAGACTGGACCTCATTAGGTAAACGTGCTGAAATAAAATGATAGAAATCAATGCCAATCCAATGGTTTTGCCGACCTTTTCCTGAAACTCGGGTGCCTGTTTCTTTAGTAAAATGGGAGGTAGCGCAATGAAAGCGGTGGAAAGGGTCAATCCAAGGAACCAATCACTGCTGCCAGGTGGTATAGCATAATGCATGGATTGCAAATAAGATTAAATTCCTTTCAATTGCAACCGAGGAATAATATTTGAACCTATTTTCTTTTTTTGGCACGTACCATAGAATCCAGATACCGGGGATTGTATTGGGTTCTGTATTGGGCTTTTTTAATGGTTTTGTGGTTTTTTATTTTCTGGTTGAAAAAGAAACTGCCACTGCCCAGCACAATGATTAGAAAGATAGCAAACGCAATTAATTTATGCGACTTTTTGTTCATGGCTTATTGATTAACCAATGGCAGCCCGCATTGTTTTGAGATGGACTGTAAATCGTTCCAAACACTTTCTACCAATGGAATGCCATGTATTTCACGTTCAGCCTGCTGCTCACGCTCTTTATCCCCGGGAATCAATACAGGATTGTCTGAAGATTGGGGACTGGTTTCCCGAAAACGCTGAATCCAATGATCCATATTCTCTTTGAAAGCTGCCGCCGGCCGGAATCCATCGATTCGCCAAGCGCCAACAAAATGCCCAATTCCTTTTCCGGGCTGGTCTTCCCTTGGGTCCAGAAATGCCACAAATGGGGGCACCCAGGGACCGTAATTGGCGCCACTCAACACGCCGCTCAGGATGTCGACCACAGCGCTTAGTCCATAACCCTTATAGCTTCCGTGTTCTGCATCGCTTCCAAGTGTGAGTAACATTCCACCCTGCTTCAATTCTGATGGATTGTGGCTGCTGTTTCCCTGCGCATCCATCAGCCAGCCTTCCGGAATGGATTTGTTGGCTCTTTCCGCAATTTCCAGTTTACCATTGCTTGCAGCCGATGTGGCCATATCCAGCACAAATGGTGGTTGGTTCAATGCTGGTGCGGCAAAACAAATGGGATTGGTTCCCAGCATGCGTTCCGCGCCAAAGGTGGGAGAAACCAGTGGACTGGCATTGGTAACCGCAAATCCAATCATATCATGCTCCAGTGCCATCATGGCATGGTAAGCGGCAATGCCAAAATGGTTGCTGTTTTGGATGGCTACCCATCCGCTGCCAACATTTTTTGCTTTTTCTATGGCAATTTTCATGGCAGCTGGAGCAGATACCAGACCAATCCCAGCATCCGCGTCCATGGTGGCTGTGGATGGGGTTTCATGGATGATGGACATCGATGGCCTGGGGTTGATGCGTTTTTTGTCTATCAGGCGCAAATACCCTGATAAACGGGCCACACCATGAGAATCAATTCCCCTTAAATCTGCTGAAAGCAATACGCTGGCAGCCTGGTGAGCATCATCAACCGGGAAACCGTGGTGCTCGAATACCATTTTCACCCAATCAAAAAGTGCAGTTGCGTTTATGGTTGTTGTGCTCATGGTTTAATGCCATTGCCGGAGCCCAGCCAGCGGTTAATTTGCACGTTATCTTTGTTTTCTGGGAGCGCCAGTTGTATGCTGAATCGCGTAGTTGGTTGAAACTGATAGTTGATTTCACGCAGTATACCCCATCTGCTAAGCAAGAGCTTTGATTTGCCGGGATAGCTCAGTTTTTTCAACAGGTCTTCCAAATCATTGTTGATCCGGAATTGGTTTATGGCAATTAGCTCATCGTTCACATTGATTCCCGACTGGTATGCTGGGGTTCCGTTCTCAACGAATTTCACCAGTGTTTTGCCGTTTTCCAGCGCAGTGGTTGCACCACTCAGCATTCTTTTTTCCTGCTTGATGGTGACATTCAGCCCAAGATTGGTGAATATCGTCTGGTAATCAGGGGTTGCGAGGGAACGAACATGCTGGTTAAAGAAACTTCCCAAATCAGTTTGGGCAATTTCTGAGGCAGCTGCTTCAAATTCCTGTGTCGTAAAACCACGTTTGAGGCCTTTGTAGTGCTTTTTCCACAGCAGTTTCATCAAATCATCGAGGTTCTTTTTACCTTGGGTACCGGCAACAATTTTAGCATCCAGCAAGGCGGCAACTACCAATCCTTTGGCGTAGTAACTGATACTGGTGTTTTTGCTGTTTTCATTGGGTCGGTATTCCTTTATCCAAGCATCATGGCTGCTCTGTGCAAGGGTTTGAATTCTGCTTCCAGGGCGGTTTTCAAGATCATTTACATAACCTTCCAACGTGGTTAAAAATTGCGCAGGCTTGGTAAATCCTGCCCTCACCATGGCCAGTTCATCATAGTAGGAGGTAATGCCCTCGGCTACCCACAACAATTCCGTATAGTTTTCCTGGTTGTAGTTAAAGGGCCCCAATGCATCAGGACGAATGCGTTTCACATTCCACAAATGAAAATATTCGTGGGCGCACAATCCCAGAAATGATTTGTATTTGGCTTCGTCGTTCCAGTTTAAACGGCTCATCACCACCACCGTGCTGTTCAAGTGTTCCAGTCCGCCACCGCCAGATTCTACGTTTTGAACGATAAACAAATATTGTTTGCAAGGGTGTTCGCCTACAATACCGGTCATGGTTTCGCAAACTTTTTGAAGGTCTTTTAAAAAGCGGTTTTTATCGGCATTTTGCACACCCACCATGGCTATTTTATGCGGTACTCCGGCAACGCTGAATTCCCATTCTTCGTGGTTGCCTATTTGAATTGGGGAATCAGCCAGTTCGTCGTAGTTGCTGAAAACATAATATTTTTCGCTGTTCTGCCCCAATGCGGTGCTGATGCGGATAAAACGATCCGGAAGGCTGATGCCAAGGGTTCCCGGAGTGTTTTCCAGTCCTTCGGCAAACATGCAAATGCTGCTGGGATTTAACAATGCCTGATCGTCGTCCACAAAGGAAGTTCGCACACTGAATTCAAATGCATATACCCAGTAGGTTACAATAACCTTGTCGGCACTGTTTTTATTGATTATCCAGGTGTTTTTGTCCCGCTTGGTAATTTCGCAAGGTTTTCCAGCGGCCACTGCCGAAATGCGCTCAACACTTTTTTCAAATTCACGAATCAGGTAGCTTCCCGGTGTCCAAACCGGCATTTTTAGGGCTACACTCTTTTTTCCGGGTGCAGTAATTTCCGCTTCCACCTTCACATAGTGGGTGTGTGGTTCCGGAATACTGATTTGATAATGAATGGAATTTGATGGTTTGGCAGTTGCTTGGCTCATGTTGGTTGTTAACAGTAATATGGCGGTTATCCAAAATCGCATGGAGCAAATTACGGATATTTTTGGGGGTTGTTTATCGAAAAGTTGTATACCATTCCAATGAAAAACTTTTTTCCCGTAATTGGGGTGCTGGTAATTGCAGTGCTTGGAAATTTTCAATGCGACCGCTGCCGATCCAGTTGTCAGGATTATGTGCGTTTTCGGATTATGGATGCCAAAACCGGTCAAAATGTATATTTTGGTTCACAGGCAACCCATATCCCGGATAGCCTTTATGTAATCAGCAAAGAAATATTAAAACAATTCGGCACCAAGGGATTTGGTCCTGCATATTTCAATAATTTTGATTCTATGTTGGCCTTAACAAACTATGGTGGGGCGGCAACAGATACTTTTTATTTACGGGATGGCTTCGACTGGGATACCATAGCCTTGCGGTTCAATTATAAGAATACAGATTGTTGCAAACCATACTACGAAGTAAAAGAAATTGACTACAATGGCCTAAAAGCCACCCGCACCGGTGATTTTTGGATTTTTAACAAATCCTGATTTTTCCATAAATCAGCTTAAGTGCTTATGTTTGCAATATGTTGCGGCAGCTGTTATTGCTTGTTTTTCTTTTTGCACTGGGCGAAACGGCTGCACAATACAGTTGGTATGAGCCCGGTTCCTGGCAGGAGTCTCAGCTCATCATTACCCGCGATGCCATAAATGCCAACCGCTTTGCACCACGTGTGTGGATGCCGTTATCCGCCAAAATCGGACTAACTGACACCATCGCGGCAAGCCACGGAGCAGTGCGCGGAATATCATTTTCACCGTATTTCAAAACCGATAATCCCGAGTCAGCCGACAATAAGGAACAAAAGAATGGTTTTTTCGCCCGGAAAGGAATGTTTTATTCCTGGTCCGACAACCAAAGCAAGGACAGGTCAACCCTGGTTATCAATCCCATCATCAACATGGGTGTCGGTGTTGCCGGATACGATAAGCCATTGATGCATAATGTCAGGGGAATAGAGGTGAGGGGCAACATCAAACAGAAGTTGGGTTTTTACACCCGTGTTACAGAAAACCAAACGTATTTTCCGGAATATGTGAACCGCTACCGCGATACCTTTGGTGTGGTGCCCGGCCTGGCATGGTGGAAAGGCATTGGAAAGAATGGCGGCACCGCTTCACTTGGAACTGATTATCTGCAGTCGGTGGGCTACATTTCAGCAGCGTTAATCAACAATGCAGCGTCCAGTAATTATTTGATCATGAGTGCAGGTCACGACCGATTTTTTATTGGTCAGGGTTACCGAAGTTTAATCCTGGGCAATGCATCTGCACCTTTTGGTTTTTTGAAGTTTAACACCAAAATAGGCCCTTTTCAGTACCAAAATATCTATGGGCAGCTGAATGGTTACGCGCCGCTAACCGGCAACACGCTTTTGCCCAAAAAGTATTTAACCATGCACCGCGGGAGCCTCGAATTTGAAGGGGATTACAGTACGCTGGAAATAGGCTTTTCCGAAATGATTATTCACCACAGGGATCAGGGGAATTTCGATTTGGACTACCTCAATCCCATCATTTTCTACCGTTCCATAGAAGCCAATGCAGGCAGCAAAGACAATGCCCTGATGGCTTTTGATGTGGCTTATAAATTGCCGTTTCGCTGGCGTTTTTATGGTCAGGCGGTGTTGGATGAATTTAAATTGAACGAAGTGAAAAAAGGTGGCTGGTGGGCGAATAAGTTCGGATGGCAATTGGGTCTCATGCGCATTATCCGGGGACGACTGGGAAATGGACTGGTGCAGGTGGAACGCAATTTGGTGAGGCCTTATACCTACTCGCACAGCGATCCTCTGAACAGCTATACGCACTATAATCAGCCACTGGCACATCCGCTGGGTAGCAATTTTCAGGAATGGTGCATGCGTGGGTTTTTTCAACCCAAATCAATGGATAAATTGCGTTTTCAATGGGCCGGCATGCTGGCAAAACAAGGGAATGATCCCTGGAGAGGTGGACTAAACTATGGCGCAGACCCCAGAAGAGACAATGATTTTAGGGTTGCAGACAATGGTGTTAAAATGCTGCAGGGCGTGGCTTCAGAGATTCGATCTTTCCGTTTGGATATGGCTTATATGGTTTACCACAACCTGAACCTGGATTTTGGATTGCAGTGGCGAAAAGAGACAGGATTGTATCAATCCAATGCAACCTGGATTCATGCAGGTTTACGTTGGAATATTGAGCCGGTAAATAACTTGTTTTAAGGCTTTTCCAGCGAAATGTATTGCTGTTCCGTTGTAAGGTTGGCTAGGTGGCTTTTCACCCGATCCGCATGTGTATCGGTAATAATAATCTGCCCGAAATAATCCTTGGCCACCAGTTCCATGAGTTTCTGGGCCCGCTGGCTGTCAATTTTCTCAAAAATATCGTCCAACAGCAATATGGGCTTTTTGCCTGTGTTTTCGAGGAAAAAACGGTATTGGGCGAGCTTTAGCGCAATAACATAACTTTTAATCTGGCCCTGAGAGCCGTATTTTTTCAGCGGATAATCGCCCAGTAAAAACTCCAGATCGTCTTTGTGTATGCCGCTGCCAGTGCGTTGCATAACCCGGTCTCGGTCTCTATTGGTAAACAACAAATCAAGCATGGGTTTTTGATGCAGCTCGCTCACATACAGCAAAGCGGAGGTTTCGTTTTCGCCACTTAAAAACTGGTAAAATTCCTCAAAATAAGTGCTGAATTTTGCGATAAATTCCTTTCGTGTTTCAAAAATAAACTGCCCAATATGGCTCAGCCGTTCATCAAAAGTTTCCATCAAAACAGGATCTGCAGGCCTTCCATCGAGCTGTTTTAAAAATGCATTGCGCTGATCCAGTAATTTGCGGTAAATGCTTAGCTGCTCAAGGTATTTTCTGTTGGTTTGGCTGATGGTGAAATCCACGAACCGGCGACGCTCTTCACTGCCTTCCAGTACCAGTGAAATGTCGTAGGGGGTAATGAAAACCGTTTGAATATTTCCAATATGGTCCAACAATCGCTGGTAGCTTTTGCCGTTCTTCTTTAGTGTCTTTTTGCCG
>CANKVN010000021.1 GCA_947487055.1 Flavobacteriales bacterium | reverse complement strand
ATCTCAGTGGGCAAGGGCAAAGCCATTCTTGTTTTCAACAATATCAACAAACTCTTTCCAGTTATTGGCTTCCCAGGTTTTTCCGGCGCGCAGTTCACCCGCACGGTTAAAGAGGTTTTGCTGAATTTCATCCATCAGTCCGGTAACATGGTTTACCAGGTTGTCCATGCCTATCACTTCCTTGGTTTTGGTATCCCTGCGGGCTACTTCGGCTGCGTTGTTCTGCAAATCGCGCGGCCCGATCGCAATGCGCACGGGCACGCCTTTCAGTTCCCATTCGGCAAACTTGAAACCAGGCTTTTGGGTGTCGCGGTTGTCAAATTTTACAGATAATCCTGCTTTTTCGAGTTCTTTTTTGATTCCTGCCACCTTCTCGCTGATGGTGTTCAGTTCTTCTTCGGTTCTGTACACCGGCACAATCACCACATGGATGGGAGCCAGTTTCGGAGGCAGCACCAGGCCTTCATCATCGCTGTGAACCATGATGAGCGCGCCCATCAGACGGGTGGAAACACCCCAGCTGGTGGCCCAGACATAATCCAGTTTGCTGTTTTTATCCTGAAACTTAACATCAAAAGCCTTGGCGAAATTTTGTCCCAGAAAGTGGCTGGTCCCCATTTGGAGCGCCTTTCCGTCCTGCATCATGCCTTCTATGCAATAGGTATCGTCTGCACCGGCAAAACGCTCATTTTCTGATTTTATGCCTTTTATCACGGGCACTGCCATGTGTTCTTCGGCAAATTCGGCGTACACATCCAGCATTTTGCGGGTTTCCTCCAAGGCTTCTTCTTTGGTGGCGTGTGCGGTATGGCCTTCCTGCCAGAGGAATTCCGCTGTGCGCAGAAACAGGCGTGTGCGCATTTCCCAGCGCACCACATTCGCCCATTGGTTAATGAGTATTGGCAAATCGCGGTAGCTCTGAATCCAGTTTTTATAGGTGTTCCAAATAATGGCTTCACTGGTTGGTCTCACCACGAGTTCTTCTTCCAGTTTGGAATTGGGGTCCACCATGAGTTTACCCGGCCTGTCCGGATCTACCTTTAGCCTGTAGTGGGTTACCACAGCGCATTCTTTGGCAAAGCCTTCTGCATTTTTCTCTTCTTTTTCAAACAGGCTTTTGGGCACAAACAGCGGGAAATAGGCATTCTGGTGACCTGTTTCCTTAAACATTTTGTCGAGCTGCTGTTGCATTTTTTCCCAAATGGCATATCCATAGGGTTTAATCACCATGCAGCCCTTTACGGCACTGTGTTCAGCCAGATCAGCATTTTTAACCAGGTTGTTATACCATTCGCTGTAATTTTCGTCGCGTTTCACCTTTTCGAAAGCCATCTTTTTTTAGAAATATGGAATAGTTATTGTAACTTTGATTATGCAAAGGTACTACCAATAGGGCAGTGCTTAAAAAAAATACCCATAACCATGTTTACCAAAATCATGAAATTCGCCTTTCCCATGCTGACCGGAGCCCTTTTGCTGGCGTCCTGCTCAGGCATGAAGAAGGTTGGCAGCATCAACAACTATGATGATGCGTATTTTACCCAGGCTGATTTGCAAGGAAGCTCTATCTATGCCAGCGGTTTGCGTGTTGTTGAAAGCCGTTTAGAAACGAGCCATGCAGGTACCCAAAGTTTGGGGCAGACTTACTCGGACCGTATGCGCAACTTTGGCGGCAGCGGCCTGCATCAACCTGCCTGCAGGGTGGCTGTGGTTCCCCCAATGTTTGGCATGGGCCGCTGTGGGTTTGGAAGCATGTCCATGGGCTACAATCCCTTTATGGCATACAATCCAATGATGATGGGCAACCCCTGGATGTACGGAGGCGGATTTGGCTACAATTCCTTTGGCTACAGCACCTGTAACAATTTTTATAACGATCCTTACTGGATGTACTACAACCAAATGAACAATCCCAATATGTACTGGGGTGGCGGCTGGTCTAATTCAGGAGGAGGATTTTCTGGTAACAGCGGTTCGGGCAATTCTAAGCCTTCCAATGGGTTTGTAAACAACCCCAAACCAGCATCAGGCAATAGCGGATTCAGCAATTCAGGACCAAGGCGCAGCAGTTACCAGACAGGTCTGCCAACTTCCGGAACCACCGGTCGCAGTTCTTCCTGGGGCAGTTCACCTTCGACCCCTTCATCGGGTAACTGGAACAGCGGAAGCAGTTCCCGCAGCTCAGGCTGGAGCCAAGGCAACCAGCAAGGTTCTTTCAACAGCGGTAGCAGCAGCAGTCGTTCTTCCAGTGCTGTTCAGGGTACTTCCGGTCGCCGCCGTTAAGCCTTCAATTTATCAATTTCATGCGTTTTTCTCGTTGGATAATGATTCCTCTTATGGGAGTCGTGTGTTCTGTTTCTGCCCAAAATGAGTTTGATGCCCTGCGTTACAGCACACTGGGATCGGGTGGCACCGCCCGCACCATGGGCATGGCTGGTTCTTTTTCTGCTATTGGTGCTGATGCTTCTTCTGTTATGATTAATCCTGCTGGTATTGCGGCATTTAGGCGCAGTGAGTTTAACCTGGGTGTTCAGTTTCAGAATACGGTCAATAATGCCAATTACCTTGGAGAAGATATAAGGGAAGCCCGTTTGAATTTTAATTTGCCCACCATGAACTGGGTTGTGGCAAAAGTGAAATACGATGAGAAGGGAAAACCCAAATCCCGCGGTTTGAGTGCGGTTTGCTATGGTTTTAATATGAATCGCCTGGCCAGTTTCAATGGCAGAATGGCTTTTGATGGGATAAACAAATCTTCTTCGGTAACCGATTTCTTCGCAGATCAGGCCAACAAGGCGGGTGACCCCGGTTTGCTTAGTGCCGGCAGTTTACCTAAAATGGCTTATGATGCCTGGGTGATAGATTATGACCGTGGCGGAACAGGCAAATACACATCGGCCTACCGTGATAGTTCGCGTAACAGCAGCCAAAGCGGTGAAATAAGCACCAAAGGAGCCATTTACGAGTATCAGGCCAGTGCCGGATTAAACTTCTCTAACAAGATAATGCTAGGTCTGGGATTGTATTATTCCACCCTGCGCTACTCCGAGGATTTAAGTTTACTGGAGATTGACAACAGGCCAGTTCCCGGTGCTTCCGGGCCTGATTTAGCCCGTGTAGATTACCAGTATAAGTTTTCCGACAAGGGCAATGCTTTCGGTGCCCGTGTGGGTCTGATTGTGAAACCTACGGAGCAACTTCGGCTGGCGGCTTCGGTTCATACGCCAAGAACGTATACCATCAATTCTGAGTATGGTTATTCCATAGCGCCGGTAGCCGATCCAGGAGCAATTGGAGAGTGGACCGCGCAGTATAACGATCCCCTGAGCACCTACAAGTACAAAATAACCACCCCTGCAAGGTTTAATGCAGGAATCGGGTTTGTGATTCAGAAGTTCATGCTGCTGAACGCCGATTTTGAGTTTTACAACTATGGTTCAGCCCGCCTCAGCGCGGATGATGTATATGGATTTAATGCCGAGAATAACGCCATTCGCCGTAATTACCGCAATGTAACGCAGGTGAGGGTGGGGGCAGAATGGAATTTCCCCAACCCTGAAGACAAGAACCAGGCCTACCGCATCAGGGCAGGCTTTGGTGTTTTGCCATCGCCATACAGCACCAGGGTCACCGGCATTGACCCAATCCTTAAAAAAGCCAATACGGTATTGGCCTGTGGCTTTGGATTCCGCGACAAGGATTACTACCTGGATTTTGCCCTCAGTTCGCAGTCTGCCACCGGATATTACACGCCGTATGCGGTTGGTGATCCCCGCTTCTACAGCGATAACCAGGACATTACTTACAAGCGCAGCAGGGTGTTTTTGACCTTTACGCTGGGGTTGAATTTGGATTGAGGAAGTTGATCGGTTTATTTACGGGTTAATTTCTTGCAATTCTTAATATAACTGCGAAGAGATTCTGCCAAACGAGGTGTATAGTTAGTAATGACGACTTTTTCCCTTAATAAACCTTCGTCATAATCCTCGTACCAACCTCCAAAAGAACTGTTGAAGAAGGATGAGGTAATGCTGTTAACATCATGTAAATCCAATGTGATAGGCAAATCTTCATTCAAAGCTTTTCTTACTGCCATATCAAGTGCAATGGCATCAGCATTTGTAACAAATGTGGGACACATATCTCTTACCTTGATAATCAACATTTATACAAAGTTAATTAAAAATATGCAATTCATCCGATATTTCAAACTCCTTGTCTTCTAATTTTGTTGTATTAATTGTGATTACAACCATGGTTCCCGGGAATCTGTTCTTTAGGATAAAATTTTCATGATCCTTTTTTCCATCCTTTGAAAAACCTGCTTTACCGCTTGCAATCAAAAATCTTCCATTTAAGTGAGTAGTAATATTGAGAAGATTATTCAATCCAATTCCACGATTGTGCGGTTTGCTCAGACTAGAATAATTGATCTGAGTAGCTAAAATTATTGCATCTAAATCGTTTAATTGGGTTTCTGACCTTGAAATACGATGTTTGTTAATGCACTTTGGAATTGTGATTCCAAAATCACATACACAGGTTATTAATTCGTTAGATTCCGGAATAAATTGTGTCGTAGTATAACCCGGTATTTTAGATTTAGAATGGTCAAATATGTTGTTTATCATTTCACCAAGTGAAATATGCAGTGGTTCTAAATCCAATCCGTTGAGATGATTGTTCTCAAAATATTTTTTTGATTCTCCTGGGTAGTAATTGTGTGCACCTTCTTCTATAAGCCATAATGGAAGGATGTTTTTCTGATGCGGTCGAGGAAAATGGCTTTGTTTTTTATTGGATTCGATTAACTGAATCAAGCCAAAGTCTGTTAATTGCTTGTAAACAGACTCACTGTAGTTGCAGAATCTTATTCTGTATTTTTCAGTTTTGTACTCATGAATCAGGCAGGCTAGCGGGACAACATCCCATGGATATAGTTTATTACAAAATGTAAAATCTAGGACGATTAACTTCATTGGGAAATGTCGTTTATTGATACTGTTATGTCTAGATTGATTTATAAAAACTATGGAATCTGCTACTTTCTGACTTTGAGGCACCGGTATTGATACATATTTTTTAAACACGACATAAAAATACGATAAAAAGCTATAAAAAAGCAATTGTATAAAAAAAGGGAGGTGTTGAACCTCCCTTTTCAATTATTTCAGTTTCTGCTTAGCTGCAGCCCAGGCTGTTTCCACAGTTAAGGCATTTGTAGCAAGTGCCGCTGCGCACGGTAATGTGTCCGCAAACGTTGCAGGCAGGGGCATCGCTTTGCACTTCGCGCAAGTGATCCTGCATGTTTTTTACACCGCCGCCGGTTTCCAGCATGGCCGCATTGTCTGAAGTGATTGCGGGTTCTGGCGTGAACAGGGGCATGAATTCGCTCACAACGGGGCTTTCTGCAGCATCGTTTTTGGTATAGGCAGTTGGTTTCACCTGCACCAGGTCTTCACGGTTCAGGTATTCAAATCCTAACAGGCGGAAGATATAATCCACGATGGAAGTTGAGTTTTTGATGTTTGGATGTCCTTCAACCATGCCGCTTGGTTCGAAGCGGGTGAAGGCAAACTTATCTACGAACTCTTCCAAAGGCACACCATACTGCAAGCCTACGGATACTGCAATGCTAAAGCAGTTCATCAGTGAGCGGAAGCTGGCGCCTTCTTTGTGCATATCGATGAAGATTTCTCCCAAGGTTCCGTCATCGTAATCGCCGGTGCGTACGAATATGGTTTGTCCGCCTACTTTGCCTTTTTGGGTAAAGCCATTGCGTTTGTTTGGCAGGCGCTTCTTCTCAACGATGTTAGATAGCTGGCGTTTGAACTTGGTATCGGGGCTTTCGTTCAGGATGCGCTTAGCGGCTTCCAATACGATTTCCGGTGTAAGTTCTTCGGCAAAGCGAATAACCTTGGTTTCTGCGGCCGGAGCTGCATCTGATTTGGCTTCTGCTTTGTCTTCGCTTTCGCTGGTTTCCGATTTGTTGCTCAAAGGCTGGCTCAGTTTGCAGCCATCGCGGTAGAGTGCATTGGCTTTGAGGCCCAGCTGCCAGCTAAGTTCGTAGCAGTCTTTGATATCTTGCTCTGATGCTTCGTTTGGCAGGTTGATGGTTTTGCTGATAGCACCGGAGATGAAAGGCTGTGCAGCTGCCATCATGCGGATGTGGGCAAATGGGTGAATGTAGCGTTTACCGATGTTTCCGCACTTGTTGGCGCAATCAAACACTGGGTAGTGCTCATCCTTCAGGTAAGGTGCACCTTCGATGGTCATGGTACCGGCTACGAAGTCGTTGCAGGCGCGGATTTCATCGCGGGTGAAGCCGAGGGCTTCCAGCATATTGAAACGTGGATTGTCGTACTGTTCTGGTGTGAAGCCAATGCGCTGCAAGGTTTCTTCACCCAAAGCATACTTATTGAACACGAATCCGATTTCAAATGCCATTGGGGCTTCGGCTTCCAGTTTTTGAAGGTCGGTATCGTTAAAACCTTTTGCTTTCAGGGTTTCGTGGTTGATGAAAGGTGCACCAACGAAGGTTTGATAACCTTTGGCATAATTCACGATGGTATCAACCTCTTCGGGGGAATAACCCAGGTTTTTGAGGGCGATAGGAACAGTGTGGTTAACGATTTTGAAGTATCCGCCACCCGATAGTTTTTTGTATTTCACCAAAGCGAAATCAGGCTCGATACCGGTGGTGTCGCAATCCATCAGCAGACCGATGGTTCCTGTAGGAGCAATAACGGTTGACTGGGCGTTGCGGAAACCATATTTTTCACCCCACTGCAATGCTTTGTCCCAGGCGGTGCAAGCTGATTTTAGCAGGTAATCGGGGCAGAATTTCTCATCAATACAAACCGGTTTGATACCCAGTCCTTCGAAAGCAAGAGGGGTATTGTAGGCGGCGTAGCGGTGGTTGCGGATAACGCGCAGCATGTGTTTCTTGTTTTTCTCATACATGCGGAACGGTCCTTTAGCAGCAGCCATTTCGGCGCTAGTGGCGTAAGAAACACCGGTAAGGATAGCAGAGATAGCGCTGCAGATGGCGATGGCTTCTTTGCTGTCGTAAGGAATGCCGGCGCACATCAGTGTGCTGCCCAGGTTGGCATAACCCAATCCCAGTGTGCGGTAATCGTAGCTGAGTTGTGCCACTTCCTTGCTGGGGAACTGCGCCATCAAAACGGAAATTTCCAGTACGGTGGTCCACAAACGTGCAGCATATTCGAAAGAGCCAACATTGAACTCGCGGCTTTCTTCGCTGAAGAACTTGCGGAGGTTCAATGATGCCAGGTTACAGGCAGTGTTGTCAAGGAACATGTATTCGCTGCAAGGGTTACTTGCATTGATACGTCCACCTTCGGGGCAGGTGTGCCATTCGTTGATGGTATCGTCGTATTGCACACCGGGGTCAGCGCAGGACCATGCGGCCGAGCCGATAGCGTCCCAAACCTGTCCTGAAGGCATGGTTTTCATTACCTTGCCATTGCTGCGTGCTGTAAATTCCCAGTCCTCGTTATTTTTCAGTTTTTCGAAAAAGCGGTTGGGTATACGGATAGAGTTGTTGCTGTTTTGTCCGGAAACGGTAGCATAAGCTTCGCCTTCGTAGTCGTTGCTGTAGCCGGCATCAATCAGTGCAGAAACTTTGCGTTCTTCGTCCCTTTTCCATTCGATGAAATCCATGGCTTCAGGGTGATCAAGATCCAGACATACCATTTTGGCGGCACGGCGGGTGGTTCCACCACTCTTGATTGCGCCTGCTGCGCGGTCACCGATTTTCAGGAAGCTGATCAAACCACTGCTTGTTCCGCCACCGGAAAGTTTTTCGCCGGCACCGCGGATGCGGCTAAAGTTGGTACCTACACCTGAACCATATTTGAAGATACGGGCTTCACGTACCCACAAATCCATGATACCGCCTTCATTTACCAAATCATCATCAACTGAAAGGATAAAGCATGCGTGTGGCTGTGGGCGTTCGTATGCCGATGTACTCTTCATGAGTTTTTCGGTTTCGGGATCTACATAATAGTGACCCTGTGGCTTTCCGGCGATGGCATAGCTGCTGTAAAGGCCGGTGTTGAACCACTGGGGAGAGTTTGGAGCAGACTCCTGGTTGAGCATGGAGTATACCAACTCTTCATAAAAAACCTGGGCATCGGTACTGGCGGCGAAATAGTTGTATTTCTCACCCCACTGGCGCCAGCAGTTGGCCAGACGATGAACAACCTGCTTTACGCTGGTTTCGCTGCCAAGGCTTCCATCGGGCTGAGGAACTCCGGCTTTACGAAAATATTTTTGCGCAAGAATATCTGTAGCAACCTGGCTCCACCCCGCAGGAACCTCCACATTTTTCATCTCAAACACCATGCTTCCGTCTGGTTTTTTAATGACCGAGGTGCGCATGTCGTAGGTGAATTGATCGAAGGGACTTACACCCTCAACGGTGTTTTGCCTTTTAAACTCCAGGCCTTGAGTGTTTACGGTTGTTTCTTGCGTCATATTGTATCTACAATTAGAGGGGTTATGTTTTCCGGCGCTGTTTTAAAACGGTCGGGATTTCAAATCTATTTTAAACGTTAAGGTAATTACGAATTGGCTTTTCCACAGGATTGGCGCAAAGCCATAATTTATGTGGGCTTTAGGGTGTTGAAAAAGCGTTTAACCCAATGCTGGTGCGCTTTTTGGCATGTGGGGATATCTTAAACCCTTATGGCGCAAAGCATAGCAAAAAAACAGTAAAAAATGACCACAAATTTCTGTTTGAAGTTAGGGTGAAAAAAGTTCAGCAACAAGGAGAAATGACAAAAGTCAACGTAAATATTTTGGTCGTACCCGAATTGGGTTTTTGTTCGTTTATTTGCAATGGTGACCAAAACGATTACATGGCTTGAAAAACAGCAGCAAATGGGCGTGAAAACCCTTGCGGTACTGTTTGATCCCGACGATGATGCCCAGCTTAGGCAGGTGGTGTTGCAGCATGCCCGGCGATATGGTGCAGGTATGTTTATGGTAGGGGGCAGCCTTTTGACCGAAGGAAACGCCAGACAATGTGTGGAAGAGCTTAAATCACTGGGCGCGGAGCGGGTGGTGTTGTTTCCGGGAAACGAAATACAGGTGGTTCCCAATGCAGATGCCATTTTGTTTATGTCGCTTATTTCCGGCCGCAACCCGGAGTACCTGATTGCCAAGCAGGTAGCAGCTGCACCACAGATATACAGGTCGGGTTTGGAGACCATAGCTACCGGCTACCTGCTGGTGGACGGAGGCAAGTGGACCAGCGCGCATTATATGAGTCAAACCATGCCTATACCGGCAGATAAGCCAGAAATAGCAGCTACCACGGTGCTTGCAGGTGCCATGATGGGCATGAAAGCGATGTACCTGGATGCAGGAAGCGGAGCCACCAAGCGCGTTTCTGCTGAAATGATAGCCGCAGTGCGGCGGGTGTTTGGAGGCATACTGCTGGTTGGTGGTGGTATCAGGGATGCGGCCGCCGCAGCCGATGCCTGGTCTGCTGGTGCCGATGTGGTGGTGATAGGCAATGGAGCCTTCGAAAATCCTGAAATCGTGAGGGAAATAGCAGAAATGTCTACTAAAATATACAAGAACACGGCCGGGGCCTTACAACCATAAAAACATACATGCTTATTTATCCTTTCAAAACCATTTGGTTGAAAACCCAGCACCGGCGGGAAACCATAGCCAACCTTATAACAAACCAAACATTCCTGAGCGATGCTGCTTACCGCAAATCTGATGCACAAACCAAGTTTTTCTATGGCACGGTAAGCGATGCCGAATTTGTGCTGGAAGCCCTCAAAGGCAAGCGTATGGTAGGCTATATGGAAGGTGATATAGTGGGCGTGGGAGATGATACTTATGTAAAGCTCAGTTTGGGTGGATTGCGGCACAAGCGTATTTATGTGTTGCTAATAGCCCTGCTGCTGGGAAGCAGTGTTTTCTGGTTTCGCGCATTTTTTGGGTTTGAACGCATTGATGCCATCATTTTCAACCTGTTCAGCACGGTATGGATACTGCTTTTGCTCTATGCCTTTTATTTTCTATGGCAATTTCAACGGAACATCCAGCCCAGCATCGATTTTTTCAGGGGATTACTTCAGGCGGATTTGGTAGAAGAAAATGTTGTTCCGGCCATCTTCAAACGTTAGTTTTGTAGTAATGATGAAAAATGCAATTGTTGCCCTACTGTTTGCGCTGCTGATCAACAGCAGTTTGCTAAAGGCCCAGGATACCATGTTGTTAAACGACAACAGCAAGGTTCCATGTGTTGTTACCACCATTTATTCAAACAAGGTAGAATACGTGAAGGTTGGCGACAGCCTGAGAAAGCAATATTATACGTACCATAAAAAAGACATCCAACTCATACGCTATGCCAATGGGACCATTGATACGTTTGAGTTGATAACCAGCAGCACGACCAAACAAGACAGCTTTGCCAACGATGCCATTGCCTATGAAAGAGGTTTCGCCGATGGATACAAGGGCTATAAACCCACAGCAGAGCGTTGGGTAGGTGCAGGCGCGGTATTGACATTCTACGTGGGGATTTTGGCCCCGATTGGATATAGTCTGGCCAAGGTTCAGCCCCATAATGTTCGAGAAAATAAATTTCACAACAGCAAAAACAGCAACTACCGCAGGGGATATCTTGATGGTGCCAGCAAGCGCAGGCGGGTAGCGGTGTGGAGTGCCTATGGCATCACCACCGGAGCTATTGTTGGCACTGTGGTTTTGCTGGTCAATACCGTGGTAATTTATTGATAGAGGATTCACCAGGATTGAATAATCCCAACTTAACGATGTTTGAATCATGAACAAATATTTTAATCGACACTTGTTTGCCTGTATATTGCTTTTTTTTGGGTTGAATCTGAAGGCGATTGCTCAGGACAAAATTGCCACAGGCCCGGTTACCCCAACCTTGGACAGTGCTCATGTTTCCAACACAAAGGAAACAATCAATACAGGTGATACCGTATTGCTGAGCGATTCATCACTTACACCCATCTTTCAACAAACAGACTCCACAACCATAAACCAAAACACCTACCAAAAGGGATTTAAGGATGGATACAAATATTATAATCCCAGCACCGAACGGATAGCAGGCGCGTGTTTCATTTTGATGCCGATAATAGGTATTCCCGGATCAATTTATTATAGCTTTACCAAGGTAAAAGAGAGGGAGGTGCAGTGGAATTATCATTACCAGCAAAACAAGAGCGAATATTATAGAAGTGGCTATTTGGCCGGTGCGGGTAAGCGCAGGCGTGTTGCGGTATGGAGTACGTTTGGTGGTACTGTAGGTGCTATGGGGTTAGTGGGACTAATATTAACTTCCAAACCTCAGTAAAGCAATTGCAGTAAATCCTTTTCCCAGGATATCCTTGGTGTTTCCACAATGCTGCCTTTGAGCTCACCTTGCCGGTACACAAATACCGTTGGAACACTCACCACCGGTTGTTCTGCCGCAAAATCAGTAGAAATGGCTTTCTTTTGCTTGTTTACCCGGAAGTACTGAAACATCTCAGGATTGGCATCGCAGGCATCAAGCACTTTGCAAAGGCGTGGAACCTCGCGGCGGGTATCGCTGCACCAGTTGCCGCCAATTATCTTTATGCTTACGCCATTTTTCAGTAGGGGAACAAGTGAGTTTATGCTCATCGTGTCTGGCTTGTAGCGGGCATATTCGAAGGCAATGTTGTCTTGAAATTCCTTTGCCCATGCAGCGGTGGCAGAATCAGCGGATTTTGCATCTTCCTGGATGTTTTGCAGCAAGCGGTTTTTGTGGTTTTCGGATAAGCTCATGGCAGGGATGGGTGCACGCGAACAGTATTTGGTCGTGCCTAATAGGGCAAACAACAATACAAGCGGTTTCATGGTACAAAATTAATGGCATTGCTGTCTAATCCGCACAAATGCTGTACCTTCGCCTTGTTATTTATGGGTATTACGGTATCGTCGCTGAAGGAGCCTATTTCCGGCGAACTGGAAACGTTTGAGAAACAGTTCCGGGCAAGCATGAAAACCTCGGTTCCATTGCTGGATACCATCATGAACTATATTGTTCGCCGCAAAGGCAAACAGATTAGGCCCATGTTTGTGCTATACAGCGCATATCTATTTGCCGGTATTGATGAAAGAACCTACCGCGGCGCAGCCCTGGTAGAATTGCTGCACACAGCTACACTGGTGCACGATGATGTGGTGGATGACAGTTACGAACGCCGTGGCTTTTTCAGCATCAATGCTTTATGGAAGAATAAAATTGCGGTACTGGTTGGTGACTTTCTATTGTCCAAAGGCCTGCTGTTGTCTGTAGAGCACAAAGATTTTGATTTGCTTGCCATTGTGTCCAATGCTGTGCGTGAAATGAGCGAGGGCGAATTGCTGCAGTTGGAGCGGTCGCGGTTTATGGATGTTTCGGAAGATATTTATTTTGAAATTATCCGCAAAAAAACGGCCAGCCTGATTGCCTCCTGTTGCGCCATTGGTGCGGCTTCTGCCGGGCAGGATGAAGCGACGGTTTCAGACATGCGCAGGTTTGGAGAACTGATTGGACTGGCTTTTCAAATCCGGGATGATTTGTTTGATTTTGGCGACAATAAGTCCGGAAAGCCTGCCGGTATTGACATTAAAGAAAAGAAACTCACCCTGCCTGTTATTCATGCTTTCTCAAAAGCATCAGGGCGTGAGGTAAGGGCCATCAAAAGCCTCATAAAAAGTAAAACACCGGATAAGCAAAAAATAAAGGAAGTGGTGGCGTTTATCGATCAGTATGGTGGCATGGATTATGCCCGGGAGCGCATGAACGCCCTTCGGGACGAGGCATTTGCCATCCTGGAACGGGTTGCACCGGCAACACCACAGCGCGGACATTTGCGGAATCTGGTTAATTTTGTAATTGAAAGGGAAAACTAAACCATGAAAGCCATCATCAACGGACAAGAAACAGCCCTGATTGCTCAGGAAGAACAATGGATACCCAAAGATGCGGCCGAAGCCGGAATTTCTGCTTTGCCCGATGGCAGGCTGCTGGTGCATGTTTCCAACCAGGTGTTTACTGCCAGATTGCTGGAAATTAACCATGCAGAAAAGGCCATTACCCTATCTCTTAATGGCAAAACCATGCACATCACCCTAAAAGAACCCCTTGATGATTTGTTGCATTCCATGGGATTGGATAAACTCGCTACAGCAAAGGTTACCCATGTAAAAGCCCCCATGCCCGGTTTGGTGCTTAATGTGCTGGTAGAACCCGGACATGAAGTGAAAAAGGGTGATAAGTTGCTGGTGCTGGAAGCGATGAAAATGGAGAACATCATCAAAGCGGCCGGCGATGGCAAAGTGAGCCGCATTGCAGTAGAAAAAGGTCAGGCGGTGGATAAGAACCAAACGCTGATTGAGTTTGAGTAAAGGTTACTGTTTAATGGTGGGCGAAATTCAATGATTGATTGCCCAATTAATCAAAAACATTAGTAATATTTAATTACCCGCTCATCTATCCAATAGATTTTATCATTGATATAGGTGGTTTGTTTAATCCAATTGTTTTTACTGTCGTATGTATATGCGTATCTGGTAATCTTTTTTTGAATGCCTGATTTGTCATAATCTATAATCTCAATATCGTTTCCATGTATATCCTTTTTTGATTTCGATACACTGGAGTCGGTATGGTCAAATACCTCAACCCATTCATTATGGTATTTAAATGTATACCAAAGCCATAAACTACTATCGGAATAAAATACCTTGTATTCAATCTTATTGCAAATGGAATCAAATTTTTGGTATTCAAAATTATCCAAAACAGCTTCATTGTAAAACCGGCTTTCAATTTCATTACCAGCAGCGTCGTAGAAATATTCAATTTTACTTTCCAGTACGTTTTGAATATTGTATCTTTTTTCAACAACCCTGTTGCCTTTTGCATCAAATTCATACAAAATATTAGCAGGTTTTAAATCATTATGTTTGCTCGCAAATGTGTAGCCTAATGCCCGAGCCTTTTTGTTGTATTTTGTAGTTTCAATATGATTAATTTCTTTGGTTTCTTTCTCAGCATATATGCCGGTTTCAATTACTTCTTTAATAGACCCTTTTAGGTTTTCCCTATCTAAGTCCGTTTTGCATTGAGCTTGATATTTGTTTGTAAAAGAAAGAAATAGAATTAACAGGTGGAATTGAATTAAAATTCGCATGAATATTGATGTTTAAATGTTTGCTAAAATACAAAAATAAACGGATTATTTCATTTTTTCGGCCCATACTCAGAAGTTCGGTTTTGGTTAACAGTGGATAGTATTCAGTTAATTAAAGCGGCCAATGCGGGCCCACGTAATAATGCCACAGGGCCGAGATTGAACACCCATTTCCCCTAAAGCCAGCCCTGTATTGGTTTGAAACAAAACATCAACCCGTAAACAATTTTCACAATAACCCGCAGCACCCCTTTACTTTGCAAACAGAATGCAGGTTGGGGCAAACAGGCAAATAGCAGAAAAAATATTTTATGGCATTTTGCTGGTGTACCTCGTTCTGGGGCTCATCAACCTGAATGTTATTCCCATTCCCTGGCTTGATGAGGCCGCATGCCTGGAGCCTGCGGTAATGTGGCAACGGACAGGGAATTACATAAGCAAGGCCTGGCCCACACCGGGAACTGAACAGCTATTTCTGAGCTATCCTCCCGGCATCATGATGCTGCATAGGCTTACATTATCGGTTTTCCCTGCTGATGTATTCTGGGTGCGACTTCCATTTTTGATCATCCATTTGGGTTCGGTATGGCTGCTTTTCCGGGTTTCTCAATGCAACCTTAAGCTGGATGCACGCTGGGCAGCTTTGCTTTGCCTGTATTTTTTGTTTGATAAGGCCGTTTTTGAAATCAGCCGATCGGTGCGGAGTGAGGTGCTGGAAGTGGCGTTGCTGGTAGCATGGATGGCGGTATATACCCGCTTAAAGCCCATGCGCATTGGGTTGCAGGGGTTGTTGCTGGGATTGCTTTCCGGCGCCATGTTGCTCACCCACCTCAAGCTTTGGCCCATCGTGGCGGTGATGTCTGTATGGTATGCGTGGCAGTCGTTCTCCCCGAAAACAATACTGGGTTATGCTTTGGGGATGCTGCTGCTGCCCATGTGCTTCCTGGTGTTTATCGATTTTCGACTGGGCGAACTATATGCGCAGTTGTTTCAGCACAGCATGGAACATGCGGCGGGTGGCGGTTTGCATGTGCGGATATACAATTATTTTGTCGGGCGTTTTTATCCCGTATACAAGGAACAGCCCTGGCTACCACTGTTGCACGGATGGGTTACTTGGCTGGCATGGAAACAGTTTCGTGCGCAGCCCAAACAAGCCCTGCCTGCGGCTGTGTGGTTGTTTGCCGGCTTGGTGTGGTTACTGTTTCTGGGGCCCTATTACCGCTATTTCATGCCCATGTATGTGGTGGGATTGTGGGTGGTGGCCCAATGGCTTACCGAAACACAGCGCCCTTTTCCGGCCTTGCGCAAATGGTATTGGCTACCAGTGTTGGGCTTGATGCTGTTGCCGTTTGTTTCCCGACATGCGCTGGGTCTGGCACAGCGTCCGGAACGCGATCCAAAAGCATGTTTGCAGTTTCTGGAAAATCAAGTTCCCAAAACGGGGCGCATATTGCTGTATGGCAATGAGATTGGGTTGTATTATGCTGCCAAACATTCCAATACGGATTTCACACACATAACATCACCCGATCATTTTGGGTTTGATGAATATGATAGTATCTACTTTCTGACCGATGTGCCGCATCCTGAATTAAGGATGAAAACCATTTACCAACCCAAACAATATGCCCTGCCCGGCTGGATGTATGCGCTGGGCCGCGGTGGTACGTTTGCCAATATGCGGGTGTATGTTGTTCGCAGTGAGGAGGAGTGGAAGGCGGTGGCCAAGCCATTTTACGGGTGGGATTGATTCGACCCCTCCGGGGTCGCAGGGCACTTGTGGCGCCACCCGGCGCTGTCGCACCGGGTTAATGGTATTCGACCCCTCCGGGGTCGGGAATGAAAACAAATGGCCAGGTTGCACCAGTGCTTTTCAGCTAGCATTTTAATAGAACCCGTTTTATCAAAATATGGTCGGTGGTCATAATAAAAATGTTGTTTAGTACGTATAAAATATATAAATTCGTACGTACAAAGTTATGGATACCAAACTCACCCTTAAGCTCAATGAGTACGTAATCGAAAAAGCAAAGCATTATGCACGAGAGCGCAATACCAGCTTGTCTGATATGGTGGAAAGCTATCTGATTCATATTACCGAAGAACAGGATGAAAAAAGTGCAGAAATTACCCCGCTGGTGAAAAGTCTGATGGGAGTAGTGAGTCTTCCAAAGGATTTTGACGAGAAAAAGGCCTACTCAGATTATCTCACAAAAAAATACAAATAATGGAAAAGGTATTTGTAGATTCAGATATTGTGCTTGATCTGCTTACCGCACGGGCTCCCCACCACATAGCCGCCGCCGAGCTGTTTTCGCTGGCTGAGAGAGGAAAAGTAAAGGTCTGCGTTTCTTCCCTCACATTTGCCAATGTGCACTACATCCTTTCCCGGCAAATGCATGCCGAAAAAGCCCGAAACATACTGGCAACATTCAAAACACTGGTGAACGTGCTGGCGGTCAATGATCTTGTGGTTGAAAGAGCCCTGTCTTCTGAATTTAAAGACTTTGAAGATGCGCTGCAATACCATACCGCCCTGGAGCATAACCTCAATATACTGCTTACCCGCAACCTGAAGGATTATAAAAAAGCGCAAATTCAGGTATTTACCGCTCAGCAGTATTTGAAGGTGTGCCAATAAGCAAATTCATTTTTAATTCTCCCCGCCCTGCACCACATTTGCATTGTGAAAAAATTGCTCATTGCCACCGGCATTTGCCTGGCTGCCTGTGCCCCCAAGAAAAACCTGAAAATGACCGTAGAAAACCATAGTTACAGCAATTACAAAGCGGTGAAGGTAAACCACCTGAAACTGAATCTTTCTGTAAATTTCGACAAAAAGGAACTCATGGGTTCTGCCGTTTTTGACATCGCCAATACCGGCGCTGCTACTACCATGATACTGGACCACAAAAGCATGGTGATAGACCATGTGGCGGTAGACAACAAGGAGGTGAAGTTTGAAATTGGGCCACAGGACAGCATTCTCGGTGCTGCCCTCATCATTCCCATCACCCCCGAAACCAAGGAGGTAGCCGTTGCCTACCATACCCTGCCTGAAGCCGAGGCGCTGCAATGGCTTTCGCCGGAGCAAACCCACGATAAAAAACAACCCTTCCTGTTTTCGCAAAGCCAGGCCATACTGGCGCGCACCTGGATTCCGCTGCAGGATTGCCCGGCGGTGCGTTTTACCTACGAAGCCACCATCGAAGTGCCGCCCCACCTGATGGCCATGATGAGCGCCGAAAACCCCACTGCCAAAAGCAAAGACGGGAAATATACCTTCAAACAACCCAAACCCATTCCCAGTTACCTCATGGCACTGGCGGTGGGCGATGTGGAATTTACCTCGCTGGGGCGGAACAGCGGCGTCTATGCCGAGCCTGGTATGCTCAAAAAATGCGTGTGGGAACTGGCCGATATGCAGGGCATGATAGACAGTGCCGAGGCGCTTTACGGTCCTTATGCCTGGGGCCGCTATGATGTGCTGGTGCTGCCGCCCAGCTTTCCCTTTGGCGGTATGGAAAATCCGGTGCTCACCTTTGCCACACCCACCATCATTGCCGGAGACCGGAGCCTCGTGAGCCTGGTGGCGCACGAACTGGCCCACAGCTGGAGTGGCAACCTGGTTACCAACGAAACATGGAGCGATTTTTGGCTGAACGAAGGTTTCACCGTGTATTTCGAACAACGCATCATGGAAAAAATCTATGGTCATGATTATGCCGAAATGCTGGCTGAGATTGGCCGCGGGGAACTGCAGCACACCCTCGATGACCTGATGCAGGAGGCTCCCGACGATACCAAACTGTTTCTAAACCTCGACGGGCGCAACCCCGATGATGGTGTAACCGATATTGCTTATGAAAAAGGCCGTTTTTTCCTGCGCAGGATAGAAGAACTGGTGGGCAGGCAGGCCTGGGATGAATTTGTAAATGGTTATTTCAAGGCAAATGCCTTCAAAACCATGAACACAGCGCGTTTTATCGCTTATTTAAACCAGCATTTGCTGGATAAATACCCGGCCCAGCAGCAGCAACTGGACATCAATACCTGGATTTATGGCACCGGCCTACCCAAAGATGCACCTGTGGTAAACAGCAAAGAGCTGAAGCGCGTGAATGAAGCGGTTGCCCGATACACGAAGTCTAAAAACCCTGCCGATATTGACACCCAAGGCTATACCACCCACCACTGGTTGTTTTTACTGCGGGGCATGCCTGCCCTGAGTATGGCCGATATGGCCGCCCTCGACAAGGCATTTGGCTTCACCGGCATCGGCAATGCGGAAATTGCCTGCGACTGGTATACCCTTGCGGCCAAATATGGTTATGCGGATGCATTCGACGAAATGGGTATTTTCCTGAAAAGCGTGGGCAGGCGCAAATTTTTGATGCCCATTTACAAGAACCTCGTGAAAACCACGACAGGCAAGGCACTGGCGGAGCAGATTTTCAGCGAAGCCCGTAAAGGTTACCACGCCGTGGCCTCAGGCAGCATTGAAGATCTTATCCGTGAAGCTCAGCCAAAGTGAGCATCGAGTTTGACAACCTGCATGCACCCCTGCAACCCTTGAGGATAAAGGGTATTGAAGGAGATGTGTACATACAGCGCGATGATTTGATACACCCGCTGGTGAGCGGCAACAAATGGCGCAAGCTGCAGTATCACATATTGTATGCCCGACAACAAGGCAAGACCCGATTGGTGACCTTTGGGGGTGCCTATAGCAACCATTTGCTGGCTACGGCTGCCGCAGGGGCTATTTTGGGATTGCAAACCACCGCCTTTTTGCGGGCTGATGAACCCATAGACAACCATTACCTCAGGGCGGCGCGGCTGTTTGGCATGGAGCTAATACCTGTTTCCAGGGACGATTACCGCGATAAGCAGGGATTGTATGATGCGCATTTTGGCCATCATGCCCATGCTATGTTTATTGCCGAAGGCGGTGCCGGCGAAGCGGCCTGGGAAGGCGTTGCCGGTATTGTGAAGTCGTTGCCCTTTGCCCCCGATTATATTTTACACGCTTCGGCCACAGCCACCACTGCCATTGGGCTGGGGAAAGGAATACAGGCCTGTGGTTATAAAACGCGGGTGTATGCGGTGGCGGTGCTTAACAATGTTGAGGAACAAAGGCGGTTGATACAAGAAGCAGTGCTGTCAGAAATCGTTGAGGTGCTCGAAGGATATACGTTTGGGGGCTACGCCAAAACCACGGATTTTCTTATGGATTTTGTGAAAAGTGCCATTGCGCAAACGGGCATTCTGTTTGATCCCGTGTATACGGGAAAGGCCCTGTGTGCTCTGCAGGATATGGCATTGCCGGGCCGGGGTGTTTTCCTGCACACGGGCGGCAGCATGGGATTGTTCAGCGAGGCGTTTTTGAGGCGGATGTGAATTGTGGATTGGTTTAATAGTTTAATGGTGCTCAGATTGGGCATAATCACAAACGCATCCAATTGCACAAACGGGTAATGTTGTGGTATTTGTAACCAATATTCATTTGCAATCATGCCGGTTGCGGTGTGTTGTAGAGACGCACAATTGTGCGTCTCTGTGATTTCCCCGAAATAATGCAACCGGTTTTTCGTGCAAATGGTTACAAAATACCACCCATCCGCGCCGTAATCATACCAAGGCAAACGGTTGGTGGGTATAAATTCGGAAATAATCGCAATAAAAAACAACACAAATAGGAAAATACCTATTCGGAAAACAGCATGTTATTTTTTCAAATCAACATTCGTTCTACCCCTCACCACCCTTTTTCTTGGCGGTGCGGTGCTGTGTTCCAGGATTTCTCCTTTTAGGTAGAATATACGTTCCGGGCCGGTGTTGATGACAATGGCATATTTCTCTATCGGACCGGCATGCAGGTTGCGGGTATGCAGCGCCAGCACAATGGAATCTGTGGTGCCGGGTTGCATGCTGTCTTTGGGGTACATGGGTACCGTGCACTGGCAGCCGGGGTGCACCTGCCGTATCATGAGCTTCTCTGTTCCTTTAATGGTAAAAGCAAATACCCCCTCAATGGTATCGCCGTGGTTGCAGGTGCCAAAATCAAGGGTGTCGCCGGAAATGGGTTGCAAATAAGACTCCTGGGCTGCTGCAGGGCGGCTCAGAAAGAGCAGGGTAAGGGTGAGCAGGATGGTTTTCATGGAGCGCTATACAAATTTAGGGGACGGTGTTGTATGGGCAAAAAAAAGGCCGGATAAACCGGCCTTTCCATTAATTAGTTTCCGATAATAACCGATTTTGGCTTTTCAGGTTCTTTCACCACAATACCGGTAATGGTAAGGGTAACATCGCCACCATTGCTATACACAAAAATGTTTTTGGTAAAGTTGCCGGGGCGTCCCGAGCTGTTGTATTCGGCAGTAACCACAGCCGTTGCGCCGGGCGCAATGGGCTCACGTGGCCATTTTGGTGAGGTACAGCCGCAGCTGGCCTGCACATTGCTAAGCACCAAAGGCTCAGTGCCGGGGTTGGTGAATTTGAAATCGTATTTGGCAATCTGGCCTTCGATAACGCTGCCGAAATTGTGTGAGATTGTTTCAAACTTCACCTTGGCATTGCTGGGTGATGCTGCTGGTTTTTCCTGGTCCTGTGCTGTTGCGGCAAAAGCCGTTGCAGCAAAGAGCAGGGAGAACAAAAACTTTTTCATATCGCTATATTTTAAATAAGGATTACTTCAACTGGGTTCCGTTTCCGCCGGGATTGTCGGTGGCTACGGTGCCGGTGATGGTAAGGTCTGTGGTAGCGCCGTTGTCAAAGGTTACTTTCACAGATTTCTGGAAGAAACCGGGGCGGCCTTCTGTGCCATAGCTGGCTTTTACCTCGCCTGTTTTGCCTGGCATAACCGGGGTTTTGGTGTAGGTAGGGGTGGTGCAACCGCAGCTAGGCTGAGCGGCAGTAATTACCACAGGTGCTTTGCCATTGTTGGTGAAGGTGAATACTACTTCTGCAGGAGGACCCAGTTTAATAGAACCAAAATCGTGGGTGGTTTTGTTCCATTTGATGGTGTCATTCTGTTTGATTCCGGCCACCAGAACGGCCGCAGCTGCCAAAGCAGCAAATCCGAGCGTAAAGATTTTTTTCATGGGTATGTTGATTGTTGAAATAACATTATCAACAACTGTACCAAAAATGCCAAACCTCCAAATGTGGTTGTAGAATACTTTATTCCGGCCCTTCGGCTGAGCTGCTCACTTTTCATTTCCAAATGGGTTAAAAATTGTTAAACAAACAGGGCTAAAAGGCTTACAATTTTTGGAAAAACTAATTATTGTACTTTTTACAATATATTTGCTTTTATCAACCTAAAAAAACGGTGAAAAAGATCATCAAACAATACTTTAATGTTGCGGTTTCCGTAGACAACGTGGTCTTTGGATTTGATGCAGACGGGCTAAAAGTGCTGCTCATTTCCCGCGGTTCCGAGCCTTTTCCGGGTTCCTGGGCATTGCCGGGGGATTTGATATCGCCTGAAATGGACCTGGAATATTCCGCGGAGCGTGTATTGAAGCAGCTTACAGGTCTGGATCAGCTATTCATGGAACAGATACAGACCTTCGGGCGGGTAGACAGGCACCCTTTTGGACGTGTTTTCACCATTGCCTATTTTGCCTTGATAAAGGTGGAGCAATACCATCCGCAGGCCTCCTCATGGGCCAAGGATGTTGCCTGGTTCAAAGTTACAGAAATTCCAACATTGCCTTTTGACCACCGCGAAATTCTGGAATACGCCCGCCGTGAGCTGAAAAACAGAATACGTACGCAAACCCTGGTTTTTGAGTTGCTGCCCAAATATTTCACCCTCACCGAATTGCAATTCATCCACGAATCCATTCTGGAAGAGGAATTTGATGTCCGAAATTTCAGAAAAAAGACCCTTTCATCCGGCATCATCGAAGAAACCGGCAAGCTGCAGAAAAATGTAACCCACCGTCCGGCCAAATTATACCGTTTCAACGCAAGCAAAGCCAAGCAGCTGGATTTTGAAGGAGGTATTTTATAGTGCGCCCCGGCTTATTGTACATATTGTTTTTCTTTTTGTCGCAATGCCTGGCTGCGCAACCGGCCAAGGTGAGCATGCAACAGGTGGATGGCAAGTGGGTGCTTTACAAAAATGGTGAACCCTACTACATCAAGGGTGCAGGTGGCACGGTACAGCTTGATCTGCTGGTAGACTGCGGTGGCAACACCATACGCACCTGGGGAATAGACGATGCGCAGGCGGTACTGGACGAAGCCCAGAAGCGCGGCCTGATGGTGATGCTGGGCATGTGGGTGCAACATGAACGCCACGGTTTTGATTACGACAATGCAGCCAAGGTTCAACGGCAAATACAGCATTTTAAATCGGCCATTGACCGCTACAAAAACCACCCGGCTTTGCTGATGTGGGGTATTGGCAACGAGGTGGATTTGTTTTACCAGAACACCAAAGTATGGAGCAGCATTCAGGCCATTGCCCTGTATGCGCACCAAACCGACCCCAATCACCCTACCTGCACGGTAACTGCCGGTCTGGATTCAAACGAAGTGCAATGGATTAAAAAACTGGCGCCCGACATTGACATTTATGGGGTCAATACCTACGGAGACATTGCCGGGGTACCCCAAAATATACGCCGCTTCGGCTGGTCCGGGCCATACATGATAACCGAATGGGGCCCTAATGGCCACTGGGAATCGCCGGTTACCCCCTGGAATGCAGCCATTGAGCAGAGCAGCCGGGAGAAGGCCGAGGTTTATGGCAGCCGCTACCGCGATTATATCGCCACCGACAGTAATTATTGTATCGGTTCATTTGTGTTTCTCTGGGGACAAAAACAGGAATATACCCTCACCTGGTATGGCTTATTTACCAAAGATAACAAGCAAACCGAGGCCGTGGATAGGTTGTATCAGGTGTGGATAGGCAAGCCGCCAAAAAGTCCAACCCCGACCATTCACAGCATGCTCATAAACGAAAAGGCTGCAGCCGCCGGAATTCAGGTAGAGGCCGGTTCCATCAATACCGCTGCCTTAAATGCAGGCCTTACTTACTATACCGAAACCGCTGCTCCGGATGGTGGATACCAGGTGGTGTGGAAATTATTGGCCGAAAGCGACGATAAAAAGGCCGGTGGCGATGTTGAAAATGAAGCCGCAGAAATTACCCATTTTATCAAAAAGGAAAAGGCCGGCATGATGCAGTTTAAAGCGCCTTCAGCGCCGGGCTCCTACCGCCTGTTTGCCATGGTTTATTACCGCCAGAAAGTGGCTTATGCAAACATTCCTTTTCAGGTAATTCCAAAATCAGAAACCAATCCAGGCAAAGGGCTTCGGTTTAAACAATTCACCATGCGCACATTCGACGAACCATGAGCAAAACAGTAAAGCACATATTATCCTTGCTGGGATTGGTGGTTTGCCTTCAATACGGGTATTCGCAGGATACCTGTGAGCGCCCGGATGCATTTGCCTTTGGCGTTCAGCCCAAAAGCCCTGCACCTGCTTTGCAGCGTTTTCAGGTATCGGGGTATTACCGCTTTATCACCAACGTGCGCCATTTGCAGCAGGGATATACCGATCAGATGAAAACACCCATGAACATCTTTGTGGGTGACGACAGCCAGATACCACAATTGCTGCTGAACCTGGGCGGCAGCGTATCGGAGAATACCCGTTTTTATACCGATTTTTACCTGTGGACACCCATGAGTGGCGGGGGAATGGTGGAGAATGTGAAAGGACTGAACCTTGGTGTAAGCCTCACCGGAACGCACGAGTTTGAGCAAGGCACCTTGCAGGTACAGACAGGGGGAATCAACTGGTATGCCCTGTCCCCATTTACATTTCATTCCAATCCGGGCTACAACCGGTTTACGGTATTTGAGCGCAATCCCTGGGATCCCATGACCCGCAACGCCATGGACCGCTACCAAACTTTTTACCAGACCGGGGCCCTCAATCAGGACACCCGCTGGGGCCGTCAGGCTTTTCAGGGGGTAATTGCAGAACTGAACAACCTGCCCCATGGATTATCCGGGGTGGTAATGGTGGGAAAAACCCAGCTTAATGGTGGCACAGCCCCCTTACCCAACCAAAGTTATGGCGGTAAAATCAGAAAAGGCGAGGGCGCCCGTTTTTTCAGTATCAACAGTTTTAACAACAAAACCTATTCGGATTCTTTGCTGAAAAGCGAATTGGGATTTTCCATCCATACCGCTGAATTTGCCTGGAACAAAAAAGGTTGGAAAATATATGGCGAAACAGGTATGGGGCGCTATTACAGTAAAACATACAATAAGGGCTGGGGCGAAGCCATATCCCTGAAACTGGATGTGCCTGCCCGCATATCGGGAATACCCCTGCAGCTTCATTACTTCAGGATCAGTCCGCGGGTAATCAACAACAGCAGTGTGTTCTGGAATTCGGCCATCCGTGAGGGAAACACCGCCGGTGTGCAGGATGCCTCGCAACTTGTGCTGGCGCCATTTTCCAGTTCCATGGTGCCTGTTGGGCAGCTTACCAACAACAGAACCGGTCTGGAGCTGAATACCGAAACCCAGGTTGGCAGGCTGCGCATCAATGCCGGATACTCAGTGGCAAGAGAGCTGGAGCGTATTGCTACACAGGTTACGTATTCGCACATGGTAAACAACCTTGCCCTTTCCAGGTTCTGGCGCTGGTCATTCCCGGCAGGGGTGGGACCCTATGCCAACCTCACCAAGGTTTACCGCGGGGTGTTTGAAACCGTCGACTTAACCGATGTGAGCTCCAAAAATGTACCGCTCAACGATAAGTATTTCAATACTGCAGAGGTGCAACTGAAGTATAAAACACGCTTTGTGGGCAAAGACCTGTTCATCAATTACATGGGAACCTATGCATCCGTGCAATCGTTTCCCTCTGCCATGGCAGTACTTACCGAAAAGGCCTATCTGCGGACGTATTACCACCAGGTAGAAGCCTACTTGCGTATCAGCAACGGATTTGTATGGGCGAATTATGCAGGAGCGGAGCGTGTAATCGCCAATTATCAAACCAAAACAGACATCATCAGCCGTAGGCCAAAAAACCAGGAGGGCTATGCCGTTGCAACCGGTTTTGATATAGAAATGGGAAAAGGTGCCGGCTTGTACTTGCGGCAGCGCTGGATGAACTATAGGGATCGCAGTTTTAGTAAAGACCAATACCGCGGATGGGAAACCACCGCAGAAATAAAAATATTCTTCTAATGGGCATACGTAACGTTAAATACCTTCTGATTCTGATTCCTGTGTTGCTGTTGCACACGGCAATTCTGGCCCAGAATGCACCAAAATTCAAGGTAAAGGGGGGCGCACGATCCCTTTTGTCAAATGCTGAAATTACCGTGCAGGACAGTGTTCCGGATGAGGTTACCGCCAGAAAAAATGCAGGCGGCTATGCCTTGATGGATCTCGGTTTCAACATCATGCCAAATAAAAACACGGAAATCATGGGCATGATCCGCATCAACAATAAGTTTGGCGGCTTTTGGGGTGCTGGTGTAACCTTTGATGTAAGGCAGCTATGGCTTAAAGGCATCATTGCCGACAAGGTGCGCTATCAGCTGGGTGATATCAACCTGAAGCAGACCCCGTTTACTTTCTGGAACCACAACGAGGACAGGCAGGTTCAACAGCCCGCTGTATTTGATCTTCAGCGAGATATTGTAAATTATGAGTCATTTTACCTTCCTGGTACCTGGCGACAGCAAGGGGCAGCGGTAGATTTTGGACTGGAGTCGGGCCGTTTGTCTTCCGAGTGGAATTTTCATGGCTATCTCACCCGCTTAAATGCAACCAACTTTGGCAACCAGCCCGAACGGCTGCATGCAGGTACCACCATGAGCTGGACGTTCGCCAATGCCCTCAAGGCCTCTTACAACCTCAGTAGGATATTCGATGTAAAAGAAACTGCAATCAGCAATGTCCTTTTTCAGAATACCGTGCAAACCGCAGCACTGGAATACAATAAGTCCATTTCATCCCTAAACCTCACGGTGGGCGGAGAATCGGGCATGTCGTCATACCGCATCGTACACGATACCGCAGCACCCCATTTGCAGGACTTTTTCCTGCATGCCTTTAGCAGGGTGACACCCAAAAACAAGCGTTGGGAGCTTGAGCTCGGCTACCTCAATGTGGGACCGGATTTCAGGAGTTTTGCCGCACAGTCCAAACGCCTGGATTACTCCGCCGTTCCCAATTTTTATAACCGGTACACCCAATTGCAAACCGACAGGCCGCTGCACATAGCCGATTTCATGAACAATTCCGCCATGTACCGCACAGGCATCAGCACCAAACTGATGTCCTACAATCCCCTGATAAACAATGTGCTTCCCTATGGTCTGGCAACCTTTAACCGCAAGGGTTTTTACCTGAAAGCCCAGGCAGACTGGTTCAAAAAGGTTGTTCAAACCTCCGTTCAACAATACAACCTGTCCGAAGTTGTGGGGCAAGGAACACCCGAACTTAAGCAATTTGCCATGACCCGCGCTGACCTTACCTGGCATGCAGGCTCCACCCTGCATTGGAAAAAGCAATGGAAATTTACCTTTTCAGGTTGCCGGCAGCAAACCCAAAGAAAAAGCCCTCGGGAGTATGAAGTGCTAAAGCTGAATTCCATGCAGGCCTCTGCAGGCATTGAGATAGAGGTGATGAAAGACATAGACCTGATGGCAGGCTACACAACGCTGCAAGGAAAGGGAAGCGAGATGGGATCCACAAGAAATAATTATACCGAAGTAATTGATTTTGGTAAATACGCGGCTGACCTGAAGCAAGACATAGCGGGAGCGGGCCTCAGGGTTCGATTCTCCGGCAAAACCTACCTGGCATTGATGTATCAGCAAATGCGTCACAGGGATAAAGCCAATCCTTTTCAAAACTACCAGATTGGTCAGATGATGGCCATTTATAACATGACATTTTAAACCATGAAGCGCATAAAATTTATATTGCCGTTGCTGTTGTTTGCAGCCTGCAAGCGGGAAGATAAACCCTTCGAGGGCCCAAGCCTGCAGGATTTGAATGGACCATTCAGTATGGCAAAACCCTTTACGGCAAACAAAGCAGTGGTGGATTTTTCCAAAAACGAAACGGTTGTTTTCGGAGCCGAGTTTTCCAAACAATGCGATTGGAGCATCACCATCCGCGGTGGTCTGAGCAAAGCAACCAAAATTATTACCGGAAAATCAAGGCAAATAACGGTTGATAACGCTGTTTGGAACGGAACCACCACCGTGTTTCCTGCCTTTAAAACAGAGCCTTGCAAAGCAGTTTTAAAAATTGCAGGTGTGGAAGACAGCTTTACCCTGAACGTAGGCATCAATGGTGTCCGGGTTCCGCAAGGGTTGATTCTTACTGATTTTGAAAGCGGTTTGAACGCCAAGTGGAATACCTTCATTCAGTCGGGAGCAAACATGGATTTCAAGGTAAAATCAGATGCCTTTTCTGTGCAGGGAAAGAACTACCTGAACATGGCAGGAATCGTAACCTGGGACTGGCTCATCGGGCTGATTGATTTTCCGGCATCGGCCTATGGTAGCAGCACGCTCGCCCTGGGCAGCATTCCTGAAGACGTCTACTTCAATTGCCTGATATACGGTGACGCCAACCCCAACCAAAGCAGGGTGTTGTTTCAGTTTAAAGAAGATGACAACAACACCAAAGCATTTGAGCCAGCGGCAGATGATCAGTTTGACAAGGAGATTATTGTGAACTGGCAAGGCTGGAAACTGGTTTCCCTCAAATACAGCGATCTGGTGCATCTTAGCAATGGGCAGCCCGCGCCCAACAATGGGAATAACCGCCACAATCCCAACAACATTGTGATGGTTTCCATGCTGCACCTGGCCAATCCAAGCATGGGGGCAGGCAGTACCAAAATAGATTGTCTCATTTTTACGTCTAAAGCACCCCTGGAGCTCTGATGAAGACGGTTGTTGCTCTGGTATTGCTGGTTTTATGGTTGCCGCTGCAAGCGCAGGACACAACCACGCGCAACATGGACACGGTCAACATCAGCAGCAGCTTGCTTCGGCTTAAAAACATTGGCTTGTATGACCTAAATCTTCAGGCCACTGACGATGAAATAGGCGGCTTTGCTGCATTGTCATTGTTTGATGAGTCTATGGGCTCTCAGATATGGTTTTCCAAAGAGCCTGCCTGTTTGCAAGCCGCCAAAACCGATACGCTTGCACAATCCGGGCAATACAGTTTACATGTTACCTGGGATAAAATCACAGGCGGCTGCAAGTGGCTGGGCATGGGCATTGGGTGGGACAACTGGCAACCCAAGGATTTATCGGGAATATTGGATTCGGCCTGCATACAAATTCAGTTTCGTTCCCAGTCGGATACGCTGAAGAGTCTGCCCCTGGCCATGGCTTTGGAGGATTACACCGGTGCACAGTGTTTTGTTGGCTTTTCGGCTGCCTACCTGTCCGGAAAGATTGTTCCGGGCGCCTGGACCATAGCCAATGTGCCATTGTCGGATTTTCCGTTCGACAGGTTCCAGACAAATCCTTCCATGATTAAGCAATTTATTATCCAATTTGAGGCAGATGGCAACCTGTACATTGACAATATCCGCCTGGTGAGAAAAAAGAAATGACATTCAGATTGAGCATACGTCCTTACGCAGTAGCCGTAATCGCACTGTTCTGCATCCATACAATAAGTGCGCAAACAGAGGTTGACAGGCGTGTGGATGCCGCATTAAAAACCCTGAGCCTGGAAGAGAAAATCGGGCAAATGACCCAAATAGATTTGGGCGTGGTTGCTGCAGGAAAGATTTGCGCACTTGCAGACCCCATCAGGCTGGATACCCAAAAGCTAAAACTGGCATTCTCCAGGTATAAAGTCGGATCTGTGTTGAATTGCGGGTGCGGTTTTCATGCCCTTGAAAGGCAACGTTGGATAGGCATTATAGACAGCATACAAGAGGCCAATACCAGGTTTACAGCGCATGGAATTCCGGTGCTGTATGGGATTGATGCCATTCATGGAGCCAATTATACGGTTGGATCTACGCTATTTCCCCAGCAAATTGGGCAAGCCGCTACCTGGAATCCGGAATTGGTGAACGCTGCAGCGGCAATCACTGCATACGAAACAAGGGCTTCGGGCATTCCATGGAATTTTTCTCCCGTACTGGATCTCGGGCGACAACCATTGTGGTCAAGGTTTTTTGAAACCTATGGCGAAGATGTTTACCTGGCAAGGCAAATGACCAAAGCAGCCATAACAGGATATCAGGATAACGCATTTGAGCAGGGCAACGTAGCAGCATGCATGAAGCATTTTCTGGGATACAGCTATCCCCTGAGCGGAAAAGACAGAACCCCTGCCTGGATTGGAGATCGGGAATTGCGCGCGTATTACCTGCCAACGTTTCAGGAAGCCATCCGGCTAAAAGCCATGACCGTGATGGTGAACTCCGGCGAAATAAACGGGGTGCCTGTGCATGCCAACCCCGATATTTTAAGCAAACTGCTCCGCGACGAACTGGGCTTTGAAGGGATTGC
>CANKVN010000020.1 GCA_947487055.1 Flavobacteriales bacterium | reverse complement strand
ATCTGGGCAGATACCACCCACGAGCCCACTACGGATTATGTAGATGAATTGGCCGATAAGGTCAAGGCATCGTTGCCCCGGCCCTCAGCCATTGTAGGCATTGGTGGTGGCAGTGCGCTGGATATTGCCAAAGCAATCTCTGTTTTGCTGACAAATCCGGGTAAATCTGCTGAGTACCAGGGTTGGGATTTGGTTAAAAATCCGCCAGTTTACAAAATAGGAATTCCTACCATTGCCGGCACCGGTGCGGAATTTACCCGAACAGCCGTATTGACAGGCCCGGTAAAAAAACTCGGCATCAACTCCGATTATAGTGTGTATGATCAGGTAATTCTGGATGCCGATTTATTGAAAACCGTACCCCATGAGCAATTTGTATACACAGCCATGGATTGTTTTGTGCACAATTGCGAATCCTTGCTGGGCATGCAAAATGATGCCATGACCATTGCCATGGCCCAAAAATCTTCGGATATGATTAAGGAGGTTTTCCTGGGTGAAATGGACCACGAAAAATTGCTTATAGCTTCCAGCATGGGTGGGTTGGCCATAGCAAACTCCAATGTGGGAATTTGCCACCCATTTTCCTACGGACTGGGCTATGTACTGGGACTCCACCATGCCTTTGCCATTTGTGTTGCCTTCAACCAGCTGGGAGAATATTACCCGGAAGTGGAAACATTTAAAAAAATACTTCAGAAAAATAACATTGTTTTGCCTAAGATAATAACCGACGATATTACCTCAGAGCAACTGGACCATATGGCAGAATTAACCCTGATGAATGAAAAGCCGCTGTCCAATGCCTTTGGGCCTGACTGGAGGAATGTTTTTGGAAAAGATAGAGTAATTGAACTACTAAAAAGAATGTAAATATGCCAGGATTTGAACTAATGGGTGCCGAAGAAAAGGCCAACCTGATTGAAATTTTTGAGACCAGTAACGGGGTTATGTTTCCCCATGGATTTGATGCATTGCGAAACGGGCGTTTCCGTGTGCGCGAATTTGAAAAAAAATTCCGCGAGAAGCTCAATATAAAACACGCACAGGCAGTAACCAGCGGCACCGTGGCACAGTTGGTGGCCATGCATGCCATGGGCATCAAACCCGGTGATGAGGTAATTACCCAGTCTTTCACCTTTGTAGCCACCGTAGAAGCCATTCTGGCCCTGGGTGCCATTCCGGTGATTGTGGATATCGATGATACTTACAACATGGATCCACAGGCCCTGGAAAACGCCATCACAGACAAAACCAAACTGATTGTTCCTGTGCACATGCTGGGCAATCCTGCATCCATGGATGAAATCATGGCCATTGCCGCCAGGCACAAATTACCTGTGCTGGAAGACAGCTGTGAGGCCTTGGGCGCCACGTACAAAGGTCAATGGGCCGGAACCATCTCGGAGGTAGGGATTTTTAGTCTCGATTTTGGAAAGACCATCACCACAGGTGAAGGAGGGATGATAATTACCAATGATGACGCGGTGTTTAAATATGCCAAAGAATACCACGATCATGGTCACGAGAGCAATCCTGCCTTTCCCAGGGGCAAGGATACCCGCAGTATTTATGGCATGAATTACCGAATGAATGAAATGCAGGGTGCAGTGGGCATGGCACAGTTGGAAAAACTGGATTATATCGTTTCAAAAAACCGTGAAAATAAAACGATCCTGAAAAAGGGTATCCAAACCGATAAAATTCAATTTAGACGGTTGACAGACGCCGCAGGCGAACTGGCAGATACCTTAATTTTTAATTTTGAAAATACCGAACTTACTGGCCGCTTTGTAAAAGCATACTACGAGGCCGGATATGGCACCAAGAACGTTCCTGATGCCATCGACTGGCATTTTGCAGGTACTTGGAATCAGATGTTTTCAGACGTTCCGGCATACCGGGATTCGTGGTCTACGGTGTGGGCTAAATCTGCGGCCTTGCTGAACCGTTCAGTCGCCATTCCGGTCATGGTAAAAAGCACCCACGAAGACCTTGAAAAACAAATTGCAGCCATCAACCGCATTTTGTCAGCTTTATGAGGATTTTGGGCCTGATAACGGCTCGCGGCGGATCCAAAGGATTGCCGGGTAAAAATATGATTTTGCTCGGTGGTAGGCCGTTGATTGAATATACCTACATAGACAGCTGTGCCAGTTCCGGCCTGGATACGATTATTATCTCCACCGATATGTCCGATGCCATTAAGCTGGCTGAGGAAAAATATCCGCGTGTTGAAGTGCCTTTTAAACGGCCGGAGAATTTGTGTGAAGACAACAGCAGCCATGCGGATGTGGTGAAACATGCCCTGGATTTCATGCAAGAAAAGGGTCATACTTTTGATGCGGTGGTGTTGTTTCAGCCCACCACGCCGTTTCGACGGGTTTCCGAAATTGAGGAAGGTGTAGCCTTGCTTAGAAAGGGAGCCGATTCGGTACTTGGGGTTTCCAAGGTCATGCACCATCCTGCTGAATATCTGTACAAATCCGAAGAGGGCAAACTCAAATTTCTATTGCCCGAAATGGCAGGTAAGAGAAGGCAGGAATACCCTGAAATGTATTTTGACAATGGTGCCTTTTATGGATTTACCACACGTTTTTTTAGGGAACAGGGTAAATTTTTTAATGATGAAAGTCAGCTGCTGCTGATGTCTGAGAAATCCTTGATTGACATTGATACACCCTTTGATCTTGCAGTGGCGTCGGGTGTTTTAACCCTTAAAGATTAAAACCCTATGAAAACAGAACTGGCCAAAAAAGCCAAGTCCATAAAACTCATTCTCACGGATTGTGATGGAGTTTTGACCGACAATGGCGTATACTATTCCAAGGAAGGTGAAGTCATGAAGCGGTTTTCAATTCGCGATGGAATGGGGGTAGAACGTTTAAAAAATGAAATAGGCGTAGCTACCGGAATCATTACGGGTGAAACCTCGGGCTCTGTATTGAAAAGGGCTGAGAAGCTGCAAATACAACATTTGTATCTGGGTATAAAAAACAAAAAAGAAAAACTCCTGAATATTTTGGAAGAAACCGGTCTTAGTAGCCATGAAATTGGCTACATAGGCGACGATGTCAATGACATTGAAATTATGCAGCAATGCGGTTTAACCGCTTGTCCGGCTGACGCCATGTTTCAAGTTAAGGAAATAGCCAACTATATATGCCATGAAAAAGGGGGCTATGGCGCCTTCCGTGAATTTGCAGAATTAATCATTGGTCTACAAAAACAATCATAAAAAATACACATGAACAGACAAATAAAATTATCCAATGGTCGTGTCATTGGTGATGGCCATCCGGTTTATATCATTGCCGAAATTGGCATTAACCATAACGGGGAGCTTGAGATTGCCAAACAGCTCATTGACGAGGCAGTGAGGGCCGGTTGCGATGCGGTGAAATTTCAAAAACGAACCCCGGAGCTATGTGTTCCCCGCGATCAGTGGGATAAAGAGCGCGATACCCCATGGGGCAGAATGACCTATATTGAATATAAAAAGCGCATTGAATTTGAGGAAGCAGAGTATGCTGCCATCGATGCCTATTGCAAGGAAAAGGGAATTGACTGGTTTGCCTCCTGCTGGGATCAGCCCTCCGTGGATTTTATAGAGAAATTTAATCCGGTGTTGTATAAAATGGCCTCAGCATCTTTAACCGATATTGAGCTGTTGAGAAAAGTTCAATCAACCGGGAAGCCCATTATGATTTCAACGGGTATGTCCACTGCAGAAGAAATTGAAGAAACCATAAAGGCGCTGGGCATCAATAATTTGCTTATCGCCCATTCTACTTCTGCATATCCCTGCAAGCCGGAAGAGTTGAATTTGCGCATGATCAGCACTTTGCGTGCAGCATATCCTGAATGTCCGGTAGGTTATTCCGGGCACGAAACAGGTTTGGCCACAACCGAAAGCACCATTGCTTTGGGAGCGAATTTTATAGAAAGGCATTTTACCCTGGACCGCGCCATGTGGGGCACAGATCACGCAGCCTCGGTGGAGCCCGAAGGGTTTCGTCGGCTGGTGAGAAACATAAGGGAAATTGAAATTGCCCTTGGCGATGGGGTAAAACGCTTGTACGACAGTGAACTTGAGCCCAGAAGAAGGCTAAGGGGTAATTGATAATCCGTTATGTGTGGAATTGCAGGAATTTGGAATTTAAACGGTAGCCAGTTGCCGCTTGATACGCTGGTGGAATTTACCGATTCCATTCAAAGCCGGGGACCTGATGGTGCGGGGCATGTATTGTTTAACGATAACACACTGGGATTAGGGCATCGCAGGCTTTCCATTCTGGATTTGTCGGAAATGGGGCACCAGCCTATGTATAGCGCTGATGGCAGGTATGCCATTACATATAACGGCGAAATATTTAATTTTCAGGAAATACGTGATGAGCTGCAGGCAAAAGGGTATGAATTTAAATCAGATACCGATACCGAAGTAATTTTAAGCGCCTGGTCTGAATGGGGTATAACAGCCCTAAACAGATTCAATGGAATGTGGGCATTTGCGATATGGGATCACCAGGAGCGAAAACTCACCATCTGCCGCGATAGATTTGGCATAAAACCACTTTACTATTTATGGATTCCGAATAAAATATTTGCTTTTGCCAGCGAAACTTTTGCTTTTAAGCATTTACGCGGTTTTGAGCGTAGCTTGAATATGCATAATTTGAATCTGCAGCTTTCGGGTATCCCAATTGCTGGTTCGGGGCATTCTATTTATAACGGAATAAATCAATTATTGCCCGGACACTATGCGGAAATAACGGTTGATAAAACATTTAAGCAACAACGTTGGTGGCATATTTTGGATCATGTTTCTGAAAAGAACAATCTATCGTTGGATGACCAAAAACAAGCCTTTTATGAATTATTCAGGGATGCATGTAAATTAAGGTTGATTAGTGATGTGCCTATTGCTACGGCATTAAGCGGGGGTTTGGATTCTACAGCAGTTTATTCTACCGTTTTTGATATCATTAAAAACGAACAATTGGGCAGAACCCACAGCAATGCCCAGACTGCTTTTGTAGCTACATTTCCCGGCCTTGCAATGGACGAGCGCAAGTATGCCGAGGAAGCGGTGAAATACACCGGTGGTTCAGTAGAATACCTGGTAGATGACGAAAAAGACCTTGTGCAGCGAATTATTGCTGATACCATTAGGTTTGATACCGTTTCCTATACGCCCATAACATCTGTTTCCGGTATTTACAGGGGTATGAAAAAAGCTGGTATTACGGTCTCAATGGATGGCCATGGGGTAGATGAAATGCTATATGGATACCGGGATATGTTGTATAAATTATTTTACCATCATTACAAAAAGGGTAATGTAAATGAATATTCCAATTTAAAGAATATTATCATACCTACATATGATGAAATCAGCCAGCCAAATGCCATACAAAACATAGATAACCTGGTAAGGCTCGGCAATAGCAAGTGGCGTCAGATTAAGCACAAAATAGGTAATTATGTGCGAAATAAAAAAGATGAGTTCGATTTCACCCTGCCAAAGGAATTATTGGGCTTGGGAGATAATTACGATTTTTCGCATTTGCCATTCGAAGACCAATTGGTTTTGAATGAAACTTTTGTGTATACATTGCCCTCTATTCTCAGGGATTTTGACCGGGCCGGTATGATGAACAGTGTAGAAATACGCATGCCATTTATGGATTGGCGTATTGTAACTTTTCTGTTCTCATTACCGGTAACCAGTAAAATCGGCAATGGCTACAACAAACTATTGGTAAGAGAAGCAATGAAGGGTAAAATGTCCGAGGCTATCAGAACCAGAACGCACAAGATTGGCATTGGAAGTCCGGTCGAAAAATGGGTTAAAACAGACATGAAAGAATGGATTTTAGATCATTTTCATTCTAAAGCTTTTCAGGATAACCCCTTAACGCAGGATAAGAAATTTGGAGAGTCCCTGTTTAAAGAATACAATGACAACAGCCTGGATTTAAGAAAATGCCAGAAGATTTGGGTAGAGATTAATGCCCAGTTATTAAAATAACAAAACGTGCAAAAAACCTTTGATGATGCCGTATTGGAAATTGACAATATTCCAGGAATATTGGATTACCGGTATCAGGATGGCAGCAGTATATGGCTATCTGTAAGGTTTGATTTGCGGATGATAAATTTTGCCAACAGCAGTGGTTCAAAAGATGAAGGCAAAAAGGATGAAATCACCAAATTATCCATCATTAAATATATATTGTTGTCTTTTTTTAATTCGCCAAATTTAAATAAATCTTATGTTGATATACTAAGTATTGCGAATTTTGAAGGGAATGTTGAGGTGCCCAACGCTTGGACTGTTTTTCTGAAGGGTTTAACATCACTAAAGGTGAGGGAATTGTTGTATTCTCCGCACTATCTGTCATTTTTCAGGATTAAAAACACCTATTCGCTGGATTATTTTTATTCACTTGCGCGGATAAAGATTAAGTTAGGTGGATATTTTAATAGGAATAAAAGCCATGTCAATATTGAGAAAATAGACCATTTTTTGGCTTTGTTAAAATCCCATTTATGCGATTATATTAGGGAAAAAGATTTTATCAATATCAAAAATCAAGTTTTATATATTGACAGGCTTAGCCCGGTTTATTATGATTATTTATCGCGGTATTTAAAAGTGGTAAAACCTAAACTCATTGTTTGTTCTGAGGGTAACAATGGTGATTGGAAGTATGCTGCACTATTCAGGGCTGCAAAAGCCGAAAAAATTAAAACCGTAGAAGTGCAACACGGTGCTCTTGGACTTGGTATGCGGTATGCAGAAACAATGTCAAATAACCCTGTATTTAAGGACCACAAATCTGATTACCTGCTCACTTTTGGTGAATACCACAATCAGTCTTCCAATGCTGCCGGTAAAAATATAGCCATTGGCAATTATCGCCTTCAGAACATTGCCAGGAACTTGCTAGATAATGATGAGCAGAAAAATGAGGGAATATTGAAATTGCTTTTAATTTCTGAGGGTATTCCTGCAACATCAATCAACAATGGTCTTATTAAAACCGTGTTGAAGGGTTTAAAAGCATCAACCATAAAATACCAATTAATAATCAGGTTGCATCCTACCGAAACATCGCGGGAAAAATACCAGGAATTGGTGGCTTTAAATAGTGATGTAAGCTTTTCTGCCGGAAATTATGGGGATATTTATCCGTTACTAAAAAGTTCAGATATAATAATCGGGCATACCTCTACGGTTTTATTTGAAGCAGGGTATTTCGGGAAAAAGCCATTTATTTATAAAGATGAAGTATCAGAAAGGTATATGCCCGAGAATCTGGGCAAATGGTTTTCTGATTCAACAATGCTGGCCAATGATATAGCTGGTTTTAAATCCAATGTACCGGATAATAACCTAACCCGGTATTTCTGGGAAAAAGGCGATTATATGGATAATTTTAAGGCATTTTATTCATCTGAAATTAATAATCAGGGAAAGGGAGTAGCGGTATAATGATAACCATACTTGATTATGGTTTAGGGAATCCCGAATCCGTTAGCAACATGATTCGTCGGCTGGGTGTGAATGCCGTAATATCTTCTGATAAGGACAAAATTGAACATGCTAAACTGCTAATTATTCCCGGGGTTGGTCATTTTGCCCGGGCCATGGAAAATTTAAAAAGCATGGATCTGCTGGATATACTCAATCACAAGGCATTGGTTCAACAGACGCCTGTTTTGGGTATTTGTTTGGGAATGCAGTTGTTTTTTGAACACAGTGAGGAAGGCAATGTGGATGGATTGGGATGGATTCCTGGAGTAGTAAAAAAATTCAACCTGGTGCATCCCGATATGAAAATCCCGCACATGGGCTGGACAGAAGTGATATGCCAAAATAACAGTCCTTTATTTATGGACCAAGAAGAACCCCTGCGCTATTATTTTGTGCATTCCTATCATGTTGTTTGTGGACAAAACCAATATGCCATAGCCAGCGCTAATTATGGCTATTCATTTACCTGTGCGGCCAGAAAAGACAACATCACAGGGGTTCAGTTTCATCCTGAAAAAAGCCATTTGTATGGTTTTAGGTTTTTCCAAAGGTATTTCAAATTCATTTCGTTGTAATGCAGCAATTAAACAGGGTTATTCCGGTATTAACGGTTCTGGATGGAAAGCTGGTAAAAACAAAGCGATTTAAAGATCCTGTATACCTTGGAGACCCAATAAATGCTATAAAAATATTCAATGATAAGCGGGTAGATGAACTGATACTGTTGGATATTGGGCTGGCCAATGCTAATAAAGAACCCAATTATCAGCACCTAAAGGAAATGGCAAGTGAGTGTTTTATACCCCTGGCCTATGGAGGTGGAATTACGCAATTACATATTGCAGAAAAGGTATTTAAATGTGGTATTGAAAAGGTAATTATCAATAGTGCTTGTGTAAACAATTTTAAATTAGTTTCCGAAATTGCACGCTCGTTTGGGAACCAAAGTGTGATAGTTTGTATAGATTATAAGAAAAACATGTTGGGTACCCGGGTTCCTTATGTGAATTCGGGGACTAATAAGATCAAGCAGGGAATACTGCCATGGATTTCGGCCGCCGAAGCTGCGGGAGCTGGCGAAATAATGATTCAGGATATTTCCAGGGATGGCACATTTCAGGGATTGGATCTGGATTTTATTTCAGCGGTTTCTGCAAAAGCAAGTATCCCGGTCATTGCATGTGGCGGTGCCATAGACAAAGAAGCGTGTATCAAAGCATTACAAGAAACCAATGCCTCTGCAGTGGCAGCTGGAGGATGTTTTGTGTTTAAAAAAAATAACCGGAAATCGATATTAATCAATTATCAATAAGTGAAACTAGTTAAATTTGAAAGTTATGATTGAGTGCAGTAATTGTTTACTTGATATATCCGATGACCCAAACCTTAGGTTTGACGAAAGAGGATATTGCAATTATTGTGCAGATTATGAAATTAAATATTCCGTAAATCAACCTTCATCAGCAGCGAAAGAAAAAGGATTAAAAGAAATATTACTAAATATTAAAGAACAAGCCCGAGGCAATCAATATGATTGTATCATGGGCCTCAGTGGGGGTGTTGATAGTTCATACCTTGCTTATTTGGTAAAAGATTTAGGCCTTAATCCATTGATTGTTCACTTTGACAATGGCTGGAATTCAGAATTGGCTGTAAACAACATAGAAAATATTATCAATTACACCGGTTTTGATTTATATACCTATGTGGTAGATTGGGAGGAATTTAAAGACTTGCAATTGTCCTATATTAAGGCATCAGTTATTGATTGTGAAATCCCAACAGACCATGGTTTCTTTGCAGTATTGTTTAAAACAGCGGCAAAATATGGCATAAAAAATATCCTTACCGGTCATAACCATCAAACAGAGGCGATAATGCCCAAACCTATGCGCTGGAGTAAGATGGATGTTGCTAATATCAAGGACATTCATAAGCGATTTGGAAGCATTAAATTAAAGACAATGCCCTTGCTGGGATTTTTCCGCTATAACTGGTATTTAAAAGTGAAAAAAATAAAACGCATTAACTTACTGGAAATGGTTGATTATGATTATAACCAGGCCAAGGAGGTTATTGCAAAAGCCTTCGATTGGAAAGATTACGGAGGTAAGCATTATGAATCTATTTTCACCCGTTTTTATCAGGGTTTTGTGCTCGTTAAAAAGTTTAAAGTAGACAAGCGCAAGGCCCATTTATCAAACCTTATCTGTTCCGGTCAGTTAACCAAGGAAGAGGCACGTGCCAAGCTGTTGGAACCTATTTATGATGAACAGCAACTGCTTATCGATAAAGACTATGTAATTAAAAAACTGGGATTAAATGTGAATTCATTTAATCAGTATATGGAAATGGAACCTGTATCTCATATGGCTTATGCTTCTTATGAAACGGGTATCTATAGAAAACATGAAAAGTTAATGCAATTTATATCACCGCTTACCAAATTAATAAAGCGGATGTATTCATGACCCGCCTGCTAATAGTTAGTTTTACATTTCCACCCTATTCGGGTATTGGTGGCAGACGTTGGGCAAAGTTTATCAAATGCCTCAATCGTGATGGCATCAACTGTCAAGTTATTTCCGCCACTAAAGGGAATGAAAAAAATAGTCCTTGGGAAAAAGACACCTTGGGGTATGCCGATAAAATTACTTTTGTTAAACCGCCCTATCCCCAAATTTTAATGACCAGTCCCAAAAGTATAATTCAAAAAATGAATTATAAATTGGCTTTGTGGAAAGTAAAACAAAAGAAAAAAGAAATAAATTATTATGACTATTCTACCGGTTTTGGTTATGCTATTAAACCACTTGTAGAAAAAGCCATCAGGCAGGGTACAAAAAATGTTTTGATATCGGTGGGGCCATTCCACATGGCTTGGGAATTGTTGGCGCTGAAGAAGGCATATCCGGATGTTAATTTCATGGTGGATTTCAGGGATCCCTGGAGCAACAATAAAACATCCTTTGGCTTTGCAGAAATGATTCCTGAGGCCTTGTTGCAGGAACAAAAGAAGGAGCGGGAAGTAATTCAGGGGTATGATTTCATTTTTGCTGTTTCAGGGGAAATGAATGATTATTTCAAGGCTATTTCGGGTATGGAGGACCATAAATTTATCAATTTACCGAATGGTTTTGACCCGGAAGATTTAAATACCGAAATCTTAAATTCTGATAAAAGAGGAGATAAACTAAATTTACTTTTACTTGGTACACTTTATGGTAAAACAAAACCCCTTTTTGATGAACTAAATAATGCACTCATTAAATTAAAGCATGATAATCCAGATTTTTATCAAAAAATAGCATTCAATTTCTGTGGTGAAGTGCCACAGTGGTTCGGTGGTTTTAAGGAACAACATTCCAATATTATTTATCATGGGAAAAAGCAATACCAGCAAGCCGCTGAACTGGCTAGAAACAGCGATGCTGTTATGCTGTTTTTAACAGATGATTTGAATTTTTCCATGAGCACAAAATTTTACGAGGGTCTTGCTATGAAAAAACCGATAATTGTTTTTTCATCGAAAGGCAAAACAGCAGAATATGTTGAACAAAATCAAATTGGTTTAGCCATAAACAAAGGCAGTATCTATGAAGATTTACTGCATTTATGTGATCATTACCAAAAAGGCCAACTTAAATTTAATCCTGATTTTAACACTGCTGAATTTGAAATTAATAACCTGATAAACAAAGTAATTGACACATTAAAATAAGGTTTTATTCAGATGCAAATCCATAACCAAACCATCCTAATCCTTTCGCCCCACACCGATGATGCCGAGCTTGGCTGTGGTGCCACCATCAGGCTGTTGCTGGAACAGGGAAACCAGGTGCATGTGGCAGCTTTTTCTGCATGCAGACACAGTGTGCTTGCCGGTTATCCCGAAGATGTGCTGGTACAGGAAATCAAAGCCGCCACACAAAGCCTGGGAGTGCCCGCCGAAAACCTGCACCTGTATGATTATGATGTGCGTACCTTCAATTACCACCGCCAGCAATTACTCGATGATATCTTACAACTGCGGGATACCCTTAAACCCAATGTGGTGTTTGTGCCCAGCATGAATGATATTCACCAGGACCATTACACCATCGCCCAGGAAGCGGTGCGGGCGTTTAAGTTCGCAACATTGCTCTGTTATGAGCTTCCATGGAACAATTTTGAATTCAAAACCACCTTGTTTTTCGGCCTAAGGGAAACACACCTGGAACACAAAATAAATGCAATTGCCCAATACAAAAGCCAGTCTCACCGACCATACATGAAACCTGATTTTATTCGCAGCCTTGCGCAGGTGCGTGGTGTGCAGGCCGGACTGGAATTGGCAGAAGTATTCGAGGTGGTGCGGATGGTGATTTCCACATAACCCCACCCCTCGGCCTCCGGAATAGGGGACGCTGACGAAGTTAGCAGGGGTGTGAGAACAGCCACCCATCTGCACGCTCAGGTGACATATACCATTAAACAATTAAACCAATAAACAATTAAACCAACCACAAAAACCCTCCTCACTGGCGCCGGCGCTCCCGGCGGGCCCGGTATCATCAAGGCATTGCAGCAATCGCAATCCATACAGCTTATGGTTGCCGATGCCAATCCTGATGCATCCGGCAGGACCTTGCAGGAGCCATTTTTCTTGCTGCCAAAAGCCAGCGATTCCTCCTTTATTGGTGCCATTAGGCAATTGTGCCAAGAACATCAGGTGGATGTGTTGCTGCCACTTGTGACCAGAGAACTGGAAATACTGTCTGCGCACAAACAAGAATTTTTGCAGGCGGGAACCCGCATCATTGTGTCGGATGCGGAAAAATTGCACCTGGCCAATGACAAGCTGCAGCTCATGCAAAAACTACATCAGCATGGAATTGCTGTTGCCCCATTTTATACCGCCAATACCGCTGAGGAAATAGCAACCTGCGCCTACGCGCTGGGTTATCCCCACAAAAAAGTGTGCATCAAGCCGGCACTTTCCAATGGCAGCCGCGGTATGCGCATCCTCGATGCCCAGGCAGGGTCCTTTGAGGCCTTTTTTGAGCAAAAACCCGGAAATACCCATGCCAGCCTGGAATCAATTATGGGATTGTTTGGAAGCCGTGAATTGCCCGCAATGTTGGTGATGGAATACCTTCCGGGTGAAGAATATACTGTAGACGCCTTGCTGGATAATGGCGAGCCCCTGCTGATATTGCCGCGCAAACGCATAGCCATGAATAACGGCATCAGCGTGGCCGGTGTGTTTGAAAACAATGAAGAAATCATAAACTATGCAGCGCAGGTTTTTCGCTGCATGCAGCTGCATGGACCCAACGGATTGCAGGTGAAACGCGGCGAGGACGGCCATTTTTATTTGCTGGAAATCAATCCGCGGCTGCAAGGCAGCACCACCACAGCCATGGGCATGGGCATAAACCTGCCGGTGCTTGCGGTACAACAAGCCATGGGTATGAACATAAAGCCATTGATACCAGAACCCCGGTGGGGACTGCGTTTTGTGCGTTATTATGAGGATGCCTGGTTTAAACGCTAGTTTGTGTTGTAAATTTGATTATCGTAATCAAAACTATTTAAACGAAATTTGCTGCTGCACATGAATCAGGAAAAATTGGCTCAAGAACCATACATTCAAGAGATTATTGAATTGAGCCGGGTGCACGAAGACCGCAAGGTATTGCACAGGAAAGCCGGACCAGTTTTGCAGCAAATGGGCAACGATGCAGCATTTCTGAAATCAGTACTACAGCGTAATTTTAATGATGAAGGCTACCTCAACCAGCGTTGGAGCCAATACAACATTCCATTTTTATACATTTATGAAAATGAGGATCTGGTGCTGAAAATACATTTTTTTGCATCACATCCCACCCATGAAACGGGCATAGCGGCTCATTGCATCCACCACCACAACAATTATATCCTCACCACGGCTGCCATACTGGGCTCCGGGTATGAGACCATGTTGTTTGATAAACAAATAGAAACCCTCGGAAGCAAAACTGCATTGCGAATAAATAAGCATTTTACCCAAAAGGAGTTTCCGGTGCATACCGTCGATAGCTGGGAGCCGCATATTGTGTATTTGCCGGAAACCTACAGTGCTACCCTCCAGCTGTGGACACCAGATAAAAAGCGTGCCACCGATGCGTTGAGGCACAATCCTTTGTTAAAAGCGCTCAAAACACCTTTGCGCAAAGCCATTCAGCTGTTCGGTATGGAAAAGCAATTTGGCATTTCACAGGCAAAAACAGTGCAATGGTATCCCGATGGTGATGCCTTTACCGCCATAGAAGAAGATGCGTATTTTGCGCCAACAAGAAGTGCAGTTGGCCCCGAAATAGACAGCTACAGCATGCAAACCATTTGCAGGTTTATCCAGGAAAAAGGACTTATAGACATTGAATTCTTAAAGGAATTGGCGCAGCGCAGCAACACCCCGGCCTATTACAAGCCCTGGCTCGAAAAACTGATTGCGGGCGAAATGATTCCCGAAACATTTGCAAAAACCGAAATAAACATACCCATGAAAGGCTATTCCCGCGAAGATGTGATGCGGGCGGCAGGGTATATCGCATCTTGAAAAAATTACGCATCATTTATTATTCGCCCCACCCCACACACGATATTGTGAGTGAGGTAGGGTACAGTACCCACCAGCGTGAAAGCATAGCGGCATTTCGCCGCTTGGGGCATGAGGTATTGCCTGTGGTGCTTGGCGGAACAGAACCGACGGCTGTGAAAACCCATATTGACGGGCTTTCACAAAAAGCAGGAGGTTTGTCTGGACTGAAAAAGTGGCTGCCCTTGTGGCTGTGGAATGCACTCAAGGATTTGCGGCTGATGCAACATGACCGTCGCGCAAGGAAGGAACTTGAAACAGCCATTATTGCCTTCAAGCCAGACCTGATTTACGAACGCGGGGAATATTTGCAGGATGGTGGTGTGCTCATGGCAAACCAATACAGGGTACCCCACTTTTTAGAGGTAAACAGCCCCGTGGTGGAAGAAATGGCCGCCTTCGAAGGTCCGGATGCATTGCGGTTTTTAGGACATTGGAAGGAGCGCAGCAAGCTGCGTAAAACCGATAAGGTCATTGCTGTATCCTCTGCATTGAAATCCTTTTTAACCGATTATTATGGCTGCAAAAAACCAATATTAGTGGCTCCCAATGCCATTAACCCTGAACGAAATATACCCACAGACAGCGAAACGGGTGACCTGAAGAAACATGTTGCAGCCAACGGTAAAATCATTGGGTTTGTGGGAAGCCTGTTCCCTTATCATGGGGTTGATTTGCTCATAGAAGCGTTTGCCCTGCTGAGTAAGGAGATGCCGGATGTGCATTTATTGATAGTGGGTGATGGCTCCATTCGTGCAGCTTTAGAACAGCAGGCACATCAATTATTGCCCAGGGAAGCTTATACCTTCACCGGAAAGGTTCCGCATGCGAAGGTAATGGGTTATATCGCAACCTTTGATGTTGCTGTGTTGGCCTCATCCCATTGGTATGGATCCCCGATCAAGGTTTTTGAATACGGATTAATGGGCATTCCAATCATTGCTCCGGACAATATCCCCGTGCGCGATGTGATGGAAAACGGGAAGGACGGTTTGCTGGTTCAGCCCACAGCATCATCACTGCTCGAGGCATTGCGCACCATGTTGCAAAACCCCGAAGGCAGTAAAACCATGGGTAAGCAGTTTAAAGAAAAGATTTTACGCGATCATACCTGGGAGGTTCAGTCGGCGGCAATACTGGAATCGGCAACGGCAGAGCGGTTTTTGTAAAAACGCCTGATTTGTATGGCAGAGAAGGCATACAGAAAAAAGAAAAAGTAATATCCCTGTCCAATGTAGTTTCCGGTCCTTAAGAGACGCACAATCAACATCAAAAACACACCCTGGTTAATGATGGTGAGGTAATAAAGGCTGGGTTCATCAATTCCCCGCTTATAAACAAAGAAGGCAAAAATAGAAAATAACAGCAGCCCAAGTCCAATCAATCCGCCTTCCGAAAACATCCTGATAAAAAGCGAATTGGCATCTTTGGAATTAAAATTCCCATACATTTTCTGCAAGTTTTTATCCAAAAATCGATCGAAATAACGCTTATAGCTAAGTTCGTGAGAGCCCAGCCCTCCTCCGGTATAGGGTTGTGCTTCAAAGGCCTGACCTGCAATTAGAAAATTAGAATAGAGCGCGAAGGTGGAAGAGTTGAGCTTGGCAATTTCTTTCTTTTCCATCACCCCTTGAAAAACAAAGGCCTTGATGGTATCATCAACCCGAACCTGTAGTTCAAAAAATAGGTTTCTCAAATTGGAAATTTGCGGCAACACCACCAGCAGAAATATGGGTATGAAAATGACACCAAACCGCCGCAAATCAAAGAAGCCATGATTAATGCCAATAAATATTACACTCATGGCTATTCCGGCATATCCGGCAGCACTGAAGGTGAACAGCATGCACAAGGCCACCGCACCAAAACGGAACCATTCCTTGCGGTCTCGCACGAGTTTTGGTCCAATCATGCAGTTCATCAAGTAGAAAAGGGCCGGAAGCAAGGCCACCGAAAGAAAGTAGGGCTCGCCCATGATAGAGTATACGCGGTTGAAGCCAGTGGAGGTGATTTTGTAGTTTTCCCAGAAATTGGAAAATCCCAAAAATCGTGTCAAGGTTTCAAATCCTGAACCAGGAAACGGGTTTTTGAAACCCAGAATATGCATGCCTTGTTCGGCAAGGCCCCACATGGATACCCAAAAAGCGCCACTCAAATAATACCGAAACACCGCCATCAAATCAAAATCTTTGAACTTAATAACGGCAAAGTAGGCAATGGAGGAATAGGCGATTCCCAGCATTTGTTTCACCATGGAAAATTTCAGGCTTTCGCTGCCATACCCGCCCACGATGGAGTTGGTAAATAAAACCAAAATGCCCAGCAGGAACCACCTCGGCCATACCGGTATTTCTTTCCTTTTATTGATATAATGAAGGATGAAAACCAGCCATATTACGTAGTAATAATAAAAGTCGAAAGAGGCCAAGGCCCGGGTTTGTTCATTGCCAAAGCGAAAATCATCCATGAAAACGGTAAATACCGTTAGTACGATCAAGAATTTTTCCCAGCGCATGGCAGTGGCAAAGTAATATCAAAATACAGTTAACCTCGTTAAACTTAAGACCAATGACCTATTTATTTCTTTATACGGAGCTGGCAGGCTATAGTTTGGATTGCTTTCGGGTGCATTTGCAGCTAAACCCGGAGGATCAGATTCATGTGGTTCACCATCCCGTGAATGCAGAAGCGCCTTTCAAATTTAATGTGCCAGATGGGGTATATCTGCATGAGAAGGAGGCATTGGGCATGGAAGGGATATATGAGCTCATGCGCAGAATTAAGCCTAATCTGGTGCTCGTATCGGGTTGGATGGACCGGGATTATGTGCGGATTTGCCGCATGTCCAAAAAAACCTATCGAATCGTTTTGTGCCTGGACAATACCTGGCGGGGCACCTGGAAGCAGCGCCTTTTGTTGCCGTTGGCAAAATTGATTTTGCGTTCATTTACCCTCGCTTGCTGGGTTCCGGGCGAGCCGCAGCGAAAATATGCATTGATGCTCGGGTTCAAACCGGACCGGGTTTTTACCGGGTTTTATGCAACCGATTTATCCCGCTTTCAGGTTGCAATACTGGAGGCCAAGACCACCGGCAGGCCAAAACGATTGTTGTGTGTGGCCCGCTATATTCCTGAAAAAGGCTACGATTTGTTGTGGGATACATTCATTTCCCTTTACGAGGAAGGTTATCAGGATTGGGAGCTTTGGTGCGTGGGTACCGGACAATTTTATGAACAAAGGGCAGAGCACAAGGCTATCAGGCATCTGGGCTTCGTTCAGCCGGAGGAATTTAATTACCTGGTTTCCCAAACCGATGTGTTTATTTTGGCCTCACGATTCGAGCCGTGGGGAATGGTTGTGCAAGAATTTGCTGCTGCCGGTATGCCGCTGATATTGAGCGATGCGGTTAATGCCCACCATGCTTTTTTAAAGCATCAGCAAAATGGATTTTTGTTTCAGAGCAACAACCCAGCTTCCCTGAGGAGCGCAATACTGAGCATGATGCAATGCGATGAGGATGCATTGCATAAAATGGGAGCCATGAGTAAAAACCTGGCTGCCGGTTATGGTGCAGAATTTTGGTCGGCTGCGTTAAGCAGGCTGGCCTCTAAATAATTCAACGGCGCGTTTAGCCATGTCTTGCCACGTTCCTGCAGGGGCTACCCCAGCAGATTTCATGATGGCAATGAATTCGGAACAGTCTGTTTCGAATGAAAGTTCCCCCGAAGTTAGTGTGTAATTGGGTGTGGCCTCCATGAGGTCGCACAAATGCAGGTAAATATCCAGCACCATCGGTGTATGGGAGAATCCTGCATTGATACTTCCCCGAAATTTCCTTTCCAGGAGCGTATTGACGATATTGGGAAGCACCGAAGCCTCCATCAGCTCCCTGCGTGTGTTTTCAAAAATAATGACGGATTTATTTTCGGCTATGCCGTGCAAAAAATACGGCAATAGGTTACTGCCATTGCCACCTTGACCCACAACATTGGGTAACCGTACAATAACGTGGTTCTCAAATTGTGCGGAAACCAATTGCTCCATCGCCTTTTTGTGTTGGGTGTAGGGGCTGTTTTGCTTTGCAGGATTGAATATGCTGATGGTAGAAAAGTACACAAGCATTAGTTTGGTGTCCTGCATCCTAAGCAATTCTGCTTCTCGGGCAAAAGCAAGGGGGTTTGTTTCCAGTGAATTGGAAACCCCGGAACAGAAGAAAATGACATCATCGCGGTCAGCGTCCGTCAGGCTTTTAGCGAGTAGTCCGTTTCCTATAATCATTAATTGCGAGTTCTAAGTGCGAAATTAACCGTTTTATCGTCGCATTCCATTGAAAATCGCGCAAAATCTTATGATATGCAGCTTGTTGCTTGTCTGCCAAAACTGCTTTTGGGCAGCGAATTATCTCTTTCATGGTATCCTTCAGGGTTTTGCTGAGCCCGGGATCCATAAGCCAGCCGGTACTTTCATCAATAACCTTGGGCACAGCGCCCACGTTGGTGGCTGCAACCGCCAGGCCTCGGGCCATGGATTCGATAATGATGGTTGGGAAACCTTCTGAAAGGCTTGGCACCAGTAGCACTTCAGCCTGTTCTTTGATATTTTTTAATGAAGCGGCTGAGAGGTTATCGTGGTAACGAATAAGTGGATCTTTAATTTTTTCAGCGTCAGGCAATGCGCCAACAATGTCAATTTCAAAGGTTTCGTTGTCTATAATCAGGTCCTGCAGTGCTTCCTTCAGCAAATGGTATCCTTTTCGGTATTCGTTTCGTGCAACAAATAAAAACCTTCTTATGAGTCCATTTTCTTTGGCTTGGGGTTCAGGTTCCAGCCAAAAATCGTCCACCGCACCGTATTGTTCGAATATGTTGTTTTCAGATTTGCCCAAATCAAGCAAAATTTCTTTTACCCCACCACCATAAGAAAACACAAAATCTGCATTGCGAATAACCGGTATGGCAGGAATGCGCATCAATAATTTGTCGGTTTTTTCCTTGAAAGAATAAGCTGGCTGAAACATCTCCAATCCGTGTAACTGAACAATAGCAGGTGTTTCAGTGCTTTTTCGGGTGGTTAGCCAATGCCACAGGGTATAGCCTTTTCCAAATAGTATATCAATGGTTGATATTTTATGGGTAAAATAGTTTGTAATCCTACGGGAGTAAAGATAACTTGCCACCACATAATGACCCGGGAATCGGGGCAATGCAGGGAACGGAATAATATGGAAACGAATATTGGAAGGCACATCATCTCCCCAGAATTGGGTTTCGGCGTCCTGGGCGTCGGAAACGCCGCTGTGGGGTATGATCACATCAATCTGATGTTCAGTATTGGCAAGGTTTCTGATGATGTAGGCAGCATGTTTCTGCATGCCGCCAAGCACAAAAGGATAAATTCCGTCAGTGGCAAAAAGGATGTTCAATCAGGCTGCAAATTAGCGCAAATGTTAAGATAAATGTGTGGTATTAACGGGATTTTTGGATTAAAAGATAGGTTTCGGGTTACCGATATGCTGGTGCACATGAACAATGCGGTAATGCACCGCGGTCCGGATGCATCAGGAATATTTGCGGAAGAGAACATTGGTTTGGGGCATCGCAGGCTCAGCATCATCGATTTATCGGATGATGGCAGGCAGCCCATGACATCGGCAAGTGGCCGCTATACCATTGTTTACAATGGCGAAATCTACAATTACAAAACCCTGAAAGCCACGCACCGCAAGTATCCTTTTAGAACAGATACAGATACCGAAGTAATTCTTGCGTTGCTGGATGAGTATGGCACCCAGGCATTTGGGATGCTGGATGGCATGTTTGCCATAGCCATCTGGGATCGTGAAAAACAACAGCTAATCCTGGCAAGGGACCGCATGGGGGTAAAACCACTGTATTTCTGCCGGGGTGGAGATTTGCTTTTCTTTAGCAGCGAAATCAAGGGTTTGCTTGCATCAGGTCATTTCAAGGCAAAAATTAACCGCAGGGCTTTGGGCAGCTACCTGCTTTACCAAACCGCATACAGTCCGGAAACCATGCTCAATGGCGTTCAGATGCTGCCGGCGGGCTCTTATGCCATTGTGGATGAAAAGGGATTTGGTGTTCGCCATTACTGGCGCATGGAAGATTGCAGGGATAAATACACCCTGCCCGGTCCCTATGAAAAGGTAATCAAACAAACCCGCGACCTTATTTTCAAGGCTGTGGAGAAAAGACTCATCAGCGATGTGCCTTTGGGTGCATTTCTTTCCGGCGGTATAGACAGTTCAGCCATTGTGGCCGTGATGAGCAAGCTTTCCGATCGGCAGGTGAAAACCTTTAATGTGTATTTCAATGAGCAGGAGTTTAGCGAGAAACGCTACGCCGAGATCATTGCCGATAGGTTCAAAACAGACCACCATCCCATACTGCTAAGGCCGGAGGAGTTTCTACACGATATCCCGGAAGCGCTTGATGCGATGGACCATCCCGGTATGGATGGCCTGAATACCTATATCATTTCAAAATACACCAAGCGTGCCGGAATAACGGTTGCCCTGAGCGGAACCGGAGGGGATGAGTTATTTGGCGGATATCCTGTATTCGGCTATCTACAACAGCTAAAAAAGTTACGGTTTTTGGGTAAGTTGCCGGCGGGTATGCGCAAAAGTGCAGCCATGTTGCCTGCCAAAATGATGAAAGGCGCAGCGGGCAGAAAACTGGAAATACTGGCCTCTTTACCTTCGTGGGACTGGGCGCACATATATCCCATTTTTCGTCAATCCATGGATGTGGAAGAACTGGAAGCGGCCGGAGTTGAGTTTCACCGTTACTTTCAAACCGAAACCGACGATCCTTTCGGGCCCAAACTGGTGTCGGAAATAACCATTGCAGAGTGTAGTACCTATCTTGAAAACATACTCCTGAGGGATGCCGATCAGATGGGAATGGCTCACGCACTGGAAATAAGGGTTCCGTTTTTGGATAAGGACCTGGTGGAATTTATGCTGGCCATGCCCGATGATTTTAAACCCCTGAATCCGCCAAAACAATTGCTGATAGATGCCATGGGAGATTTACTGCCAAAAGAAATCTGGGACAGGCCCAAAATGGGTTTCTCATTCCCCTGGAAAGCTTGGATGAGCAGGGAGTTAAAGCCGTTTTGTACCGAAAAACTGGAAATACTGAAAGAACTTGAGGTGTTGAATGCGTCCTATATAGATGGATTGATCAACGGACTTGAGAAAAAGGATAACCCGGACTGGCACAAAGCCTGGAGCCTTGCTCTACTGGGTCACTGGATGAAAAAACACCAGGTAAATGGATGAAAAACGCCGTGTAGTCGTTGTTTGTGATTGGTTTGCTCCTGCTTTCAGGGCTGGTGGTCCGATACAGTCGCTGGTGAATGCGGTTGAGCAGTTGCATCCTTATTTTGATTTTCACATCATCACCGCCAATGTTGATTATGGCAACCTTTCGCTGGATGTAAAACCCAACGAATGGATATCCTGGAAGGGAAAGGCACAGGTTTATTATTGCAGCAAAGAACAGCTGAGCCGTAGAAGCTTGTTTTCGTTGTTGGATCAAACCGTGCAGGAAGATGATGTGCTCTACGTGCAGGGTATTTTTTCGCTGTATTTCAGCATCTACCCCTTGCTGTTGTGGCAGCGTTCCAAGCGAAAGAAAATTGTGGTGGCACCACGTGGCATGTTGCACCAAAGTGCCCGAAAAGTGAAGCCCTTTAAAAAGGCAATATATCTAACATTGGCAAAGGCGATGGGTTGGTTCAACAATGTTAACTGGCACAGCACCAATGCCGAAGAAACCCTGGAAGTGAAGAAGGTGATGGGATCCGACATTCATTTGATAGAAGCTGCCAATTTCCCAAAACCAATTCCGGTTTACTTGCCCGGTAAGCTTTCGGAAAACCCCTTGAAAATAATCAGTGTTGGCCGTATTTCTGAAGAGAAAAATCCGCTGATGTTGCTGGAAATGATATCCGCACTGGATAAGGAAGTGGAATTAACCATGGTGGGCGGCTACGTCGATGAATCCTATTACAAGCAATTTCAGCGCGCGTTGCAGGCACTTCCTGCCAATGTTCATGTAACCTATAAGCAGTCGGTTTTGCCGGATGATATGCAAGCGCTTTACCGGAATCATCACCTGTTTGTTTCTGCGAGTAAAGGAGAAAACTTTGGTCATGCCATAGCCGAGGCACTGTCATATGGATTGCCCTGTTTTATTGGCCTGAACACACCCTGGAGTGGTTTGGAATCAGCTGGTGCAGGAAAACAATTGCCCTTGGAATCCAATACTTTTGTGTCGGCTATTTTGGAATATTTGGAAAAATCAACGGAGGAAAAAGAAAAAATGTCTTTGGCAGCCCACAAATTTGCAGTGGAGCAATACAAAACTGAAATATTGCTGGAACAATACCAAAAGCTATTTAACATAAACGCAATTTGAAAAACACAACATCCATGAATCTGCCATCAGGAACTGTAATCGGGGTAATTGGTGGCGGTCAGCTTGGTAAAATGCTGATTGAGGCCTCCAGGCCCTGGAATACGCCGTATATCGTGTTGGAAAATGACCTTGATTGCCCTGCCTCGCAAGTTGCGGCTTCTGTGCTTTTGGGCAAACTTACCGATGGCGATAAAATTGCGGAACTGGCCGCACAATGCGATGTTTTGACTTATGAGATTGAGCACATCAACAGCGATGCGCTGCTGGCGCTGGAGCATTCGGGTAAGCGGATTATCCCTTCAGCAAAAGCCCTCAAAATCATCCAGGACAAAGGCCTTCAAAAATCCTTTTATGCCAAACATGGCATTGCAACTGCCCCTTTTGTGCTCTGCGATAATCAAGAAGCCCTGAAGGCCTCAATGGATCAATTTTCCGGTGAGCGCGTGGTCATTAAACAACGTACCGGAGGCTATGATGGCAAGGGGGTAGATATTGTAAGCAAAGCAGCGGTGCTTAGTGGCGACTACCAGACGCCCGGTCCATGTGTAGTGGAGCAATTTTACAGGAACATCACGGAATATGCCGTTATCGTGGCGGCAGACCAGCATGGCCATGTGCTATCCTATCCGCTAATTGAAATGTATTTCAATCCCAAAAGCAACCTTGTTGAGTTTTTGTTTTCGCCCGCAGAAACATCGCCTACACTGGAAGAAAATTGCAGGGAAATTGCCATTAAGGCAGTGGCCGCCATAGGTTCTCCCGGTTTGTTTGCCGTAGAATTGTTTGTAACGGAAAATGCCGAAGTGCTGGTGAATGAAATAGCCCCGAGACCGCACAACAGCGGGCATCACACCATAGAAGGCAGCTACACCAGCCAGTTTGAGCAGCTAAACCGTATTTTGCTTGGTTTGCCGCTCGGCGATACAGGCATGGTGCAGCCTGCAGCGATGGTAAATTTGGTTGGAGCTGCAGGGCAATTCGGAAGTTATTCGTTGCCTGCAACCCGGGAATTGCTTTCAATGCCCGGTGTTTACGTTCATTTATACAACAAAAAGGAAATTAAACCTGACAGGAAAATGGGGCATATTACCGTGTTGGCGCCCAACATGGACGAACTGCTGGAAAAAGCCCGCAAGGTGCAGGCTTTGGCGGTTTTTGAAACCCATTAAACCACAACCTCAAACGGTCATGATTTCTTTTTCTTTTGCAGCAAGAACCTCTTCGGTTTTCTTGGTATAAGTATCCACCACCTTCTGAATTTCTTCTTCGGTTCCGCGCGCTTCATCTTCGCTTAGGCCGTCTTTCTGAAGTGATTTTACTTTTTCCATAAAGTCTTTGCGGATGTTGCGAATGCCAACCTTGCTGTTTTCCGATTCGGCTTTGGCCATTTTTACCAAATCCTTACGGCGGTCTTCGGTAAGGGCAGGCACATTAATGCGGATCATTTCGCCATCGTTTTGCGGTGCAAAACCCAGGTTACTGTTGATGATGGCCGTTTCAATCGGGCGGATAAGGCTTTTGTCCCAGGGCTGAATGGCGAGGGTTCTGGCATCCGGTGTGCCAACGTTGGCAACCTGGCTCAATGGGGTAGGAGTGCCGTAATATTCAACCATAACACCATCAAGCATGTTTGGGGTTGCTTTGCCTGCTCTGATGCGGGAAAATTCGTGGTGTGTGTGGGTCAGGTTTTTTTCCAGTTGCTCCTTCAACTGTTGGATGACTTCATTAGCGGTTTCCATGGTAATCTGTGCTGCAAAAATAGCATTTCCGCTTGTTGTTGTTACCACCACCTTGCATACGTGTGCAATTTCTTTGACAATGACGTGCGGATTCGCTAACTTTGAACAAAATTTCAAACATGAATACAATACATATATTGGCTTTTATGGGAACACAAGAAATCATCATGGTGCTGGTGATTGTGTTGTTGCTGTTTGGGGGTAAAAAAATTCCGGAACTAATGCGCGGAATGGGCCGTGGTGTGCGTGAGTTTAACGACGCCAAAAACAACGTGCAGAGCGAGATTCGCAAAGGAATGGATGAGGACCCCAGCAAGAACAAGACAGAGGCTTGAGCAACTACCACCGCATTTCAGATATTCAGGCTGACCTAACAGCCGGTAAAACGACCTGCGTGCAATTGGTGCAGGGTTATCTCGCACGCATTCAGGAAAACAAGCATTTAAATGCATTCCTTGAAGTGTGGGATGAAAATGCCTTGGCAAGGGCAGCCGCAATAGACCAAAAAGTAGCTTCCGGAAAGTTTGGTAAACTGGCCGGTACGGTCATTGCCATTAAAGACAATCTGGCCTACGAAGGCCATGCTGTTTCTGCTTCCAGCAAAATCTTAAGCGGTTTTCAGAGTTTATATACCGCAACCGCAGTTCAGCGGCTTTTGGATGAAGATGCCATATTGATTGGCCGCACCAACTGCGATGAATTCGCCATGGGTGCATCCAATGAGAATTCGGCCTACGGGCCTGTGCGCAACGCCGCAGATCCGGAACGTGTTCCGGGTGGAAGCAGTGGTGGAAGTGCCGTAGCCGTTCAGGCCGGTATGGCCCATGCCTCGCTGGGAAGCGATACCGGTGGCTCCATTCGGCAGCCCGCAGCTTTTTGCGGATTGTATGGAACAAAGCCAACATACGGACTCATATCCCGTTGGGGATTGTTGGCGTATGCCAGCAGTTTTGACCAGATTGGGCCGATGACCAAAAGCCTGGAAGACAACATGCTGCTCACAGCAATCATGGCTGGCCCCGACGATTCGGATGCCAGCATGTCTCAGCGTCCGGCAGAAAACTACAAATTGACTGGGAATGCAGGTCCATACACCTTTGCAGTGATGAAGCAAGCGGTGGAGCATCCCGGCCTGGATCCTGAGGTGAAAGCGGCTACAGCGCAACTTATTGCAAAGCTGGAGGCTGCCGGGCACCTCATCACCTATTTTGATTTTGAACTGCTGGATTACCTGGTGCCAACCTATTATGTTCTCACCACGGCAGAAGCCAGCAGCAATTTAAGCCGCTACAGTGGCTTGCTATACGGGCATCGGAGCAAAGATGCCAAAGACCTTGAAACCACCTTTACATTGAGCCGTACAGAAGGTTTTGGAGAAGAAGTAAAACGCCGCATCATGTTGGGAACATTTGTGCTTAGCAGCGATTATTACGACGCGTATTACAGCAAAGCCCAGAAAGTAAGGCGCATCATACAGCAAAAAACCCGCGAAGTGCTTGCTGCTGCAGATGCCATTTTAATTCCCACCACCAGCACGCCAGCATTCAAGCTGGGAGAAAAAGCAAAAGATCCTATTGCCATGTATCTGGCCGATTTGTTTACCGTGCAGGCCAATATTGCCGGTAATTGCGCCATTAGTTTGCCCATCGCCAAAACAGCCCAAGGGCTTCCGTTGGGTATGCAATTGATGTGCGGTGAATTTGAGGAACAGAAATTGTTTGATGTGTCATCTGAAGTCGTTCGCGCAAGCAATTCATGAGGCACCTTTTAAACTTTCTTGTTTTTACCTTTTGTGTATTTTCGGCAGCTGCAAATCCACTGTGGGAGTCGCGTATTAAAGCATTTGAGCAGGTGGGGCTTCCCTATTTTTACAATGCAGATGTGCAGGCAAAAATTGATGCATTGCTGCTGAATCAACAGCAAAAAACATCCATCATAGCAGGTAAACAGGCTGTTTTTCAACCTTACATAGACCATGCACGCCAGTTGTATGGGTTGCCGTGGTTTATCCGCTTTTTGCCGGCCGCCAATACCGGTTTGGATCCCTGCTTCACCGCAACAGATGGCAGCACCGGAATTTGGCCGCTCAATTTTAGCGTTGGAAAAAAATACGGTCTTACCCAAACATCCATATTGGACCAGCGCCGCGCGGTAACCGCTTCTGCTGATGCGGCATGCCATTACCTTAAGGATTTACACCACATCTACAAAGACTGGTTAAAAACCATCACAGCCTTTCGCATTGGTGGTGTTCGGCTAAACCAGGCGATTCGCCTTTCGGGCAATAGCCTGAAATTTGAAGAAATTTACAAGCAGCTTAACCGCGAGGAGCAGCAATACATTGCCGGCTTTTATGCAATGCTGGTGGTGATGTATCATTTTGAGGAAACCGGCATGGAGAAGCAACCTTATGTAACGGTTAAGACCGATACTGCGACCGCTCACTGCCTGCTCCCTATCGCCCTGTTTGAAGATAAAACGGGCATTACCAAAGACGAATTACTGTCGTTGAACCCTGAATTTAAAAGCAATGTAATTCCATGGTTTGGGGTTGCTTCTTCTTTCCATATTCCTGCATCTAAAAAGGCTTCTTACCTGAAAGTAAGGGATAGCTTGTGCATGTATCTAACCATGAAAGATAAGCCTGTTGTGGTGTATGATACCATCATTACAAAACGCGACAGCGTCACCTATATAGAACTGAAACCCCGCAGTGAAAGGGTTATTGAGCCTAGTCCGGGCAATGCAGGCACACCGCCCCGCGCGGTCATTCCTGCCAAGGTTTGGGTTGTGTATAAGGTGAAACCCGGTGATGGTTTTTATACCTTGTCGGATATCTTTGATTGCACCATTACCGAAATGAAAATCTGGAATGGGATTAGGACCAACAGCCTTATTGCGGGAAACGTGCTTCGGTTTTACGTACCCTACAACAAAAAGGGTTTTTATGAGCAAATCAATGGCATGGATGCCAACCAAAAGCGCAACATAGCCAACAGCGATAATTAACCTTGGTACGCCTTTGCTTACTTCTTTGTTTTTCCTGTCTAGCGGTGTTTTCAGCACAGGCACAGTCCTATAGCATTTCCAAAACCAACGAAAACATCATCATTGATGGTAATTTAACCGAAGGCGTGTGGCAAACCGCAGGCAAGGCCGGCAAATTTATCCAGCATTTTCCTTACGACACCGCACAGGCAGAAAGCCGCACGGAATTTATGATGACGTATGATGAACAGCGGCTCTACATTGCATTTATCTGCTACAACCGAAATCCCCAAAAGCCCTATGTGATGCAAAGCCTGAAGCGCGATTTCAGCATTACGCAGAGCGATGCTGTAGTGGCAACCATCAGTCCGTTTGCCGATGGGCAAAATGGTTTTTCCTTTGGGGTAACGCCGCAAAATGCACAGCGGGAAGGAGCCGTAGAGAATGGTGGAGGTTTTGGGGTAACCACAGCCTGGGATCAAATCTGGTACAGTGCCACCCGCATAAGCCGTGATACCTGGTTTGCAGAATTTGAAATACCATTTAAATCGTTGCGTTTTCCCGCCAATCTTAGCACTTGGAGGTTCAACATGGCCAGGGTGGATTTAAAAAACAATGAAACCAGCACCTGGGTGAAGGTGCCGCGGATGTTCAACATCAGTGCACTCACCTTTACCGGAGCCTTGAAATGGCCGGAATCGCCCACCAGAAAAGGTCCCAATATTGCTGTTATTCCTTATGCCAGCAGCATGGCACTGGGAGATAAAGGAGATTTTCTTAATAAAAACACACCACGTTTTGGTGCCGATGCCAAAATTGGGCTCAGTTCTTCGCTAAACATGGATGTTACCATCAATCCGGATTTTGCGCAGGTGGATGTGGATGAGCAGCAAATTAACCTCACCCGATTTTCGTTGTTTTTCCCCGAGAGGCGACAATTTTTCATTGAGAATAGTGACTTGTTCGCCCAGTTTGGTTTTCGTCAAATACGGCCCTTCTTTAGCCGTCGTATAGGCCTTTCACAGCAGGGCAACATCCCCATAGATGCAGGTGCCCGGATTACCGGAAAATTGGGCAAAGATTTACGGGTTGGTTTAATGGATGTTCAAACCAGGGAAATGGATTCCCTTACACCAGCCAAGAATTATGCAGTGGCTGCATTTCAGCGAAAAGTATTTAGCGCCAGTTATATAGGAGGAATTTTGGTTAACCAGCAAACCGTGGGGCGGGAGAATAGCCAAAGGAATACTGTTGCAGGCCTGGAATACAACTTGTTGTCTCCCAACAACCGCTGGGTGGGTAAGGCATTTGTTCAGAAAGCGCTTTATGATGGTATTAATGCCAAAGAAGGATATGCCCACGCCTCCTACCTGTTTTACAGAACGCTGCGCTGGGAAGCCATGTGGAACCACGAGTATGTTTCCAAATCTTTTCGAGCGCCAACGGGTTTTGTTCCCAGAATTGAAAACTACGAGCCGGTAAAGAAGCAAACGTATTTCATGAGTTATGGGAGGTTGGAGCCTTCCATTAGCCGTTTATTCTATCCAAAGAGTCGGGTGATCAATAACGTAGCGGTAACCCTCTACAACAGTACCTATACCGATAGCGCCTATCAGGTAACAGAGGCATTGACCTCGCTTTCGGGCAAGGTGCTGTTGCAAAACAGTGCCAGCTTTAAAATTACCGCTGCCAGGGAGTTCTTCAACCTGTTCCTGCCATTCAGTCCAATTGCTATTAAAGACAAGTACCTGGAAACACGCAATTATCATTTTGAAAGCATCACTGCAGGGTTTAGCAGCAATATCAGAAAACAATTCAATGGTTCTCTTGAATGCCAGTATGGTAGCTATTTTGGCGGAAATAAATTGTCTTTATCCGGTGCCATGCAATACCGCATACAGCCAAGGTTTTTGTTTACGCTGAACTACCGCAGGATTGACATTGATATCCCTCAACTGGGGAAATCGACCCTAAACCTGATTGGCGCTAAAACAGAATATTCCCTCAGTACCATCATGTACCTTACAGCCTTTTTGCAATACAATACCCAGGCAGAAAATGTGAATGTGAACGTACGTTACCAGTGGCGCTACCGCCCGATGAGCGACTTTTTTGTGGTGTATTCGGAAAATTACGATCCCTTTTTCAGCACCAAAAACCGAAGCCTGGCGTTTAAATGGGTGTATTGGTTTAATACTTAGGCCAGCTGCTGCAGCTGAATCAGGTTGTAGTAAAGTCCTTTAAGATTCATCAATTCGGCATGGTTGCCCACTTCGGTAACGCGGCCTTTGTCCATCACCACAATCATATCGGCGTGGGTTACCGTGCTAAGCCTGTGGGCAATGATAATGCTGGTGCGGTTCTGCATCAGTTTTTCCAGGGCTGCCTGAACCATTTTTTCGCTTTGGCTGTCGAGTGCGCTGGTGGCCTCATCCAATATCAGGATTTGCGGATCTTTCAGCAATGCCCTTGCAATGCCCAGTCGCTGGCGTTGTCCACCGCTGAGTTTGCTGCCACGTTCGCCGATACCGGTTTCATAATTTTCGGGCATGGCAGAAATAAATTCGTGCGCATGTGCAGCCTCTGCCGCTTCAATTACGGTTTCTTCCGAAGCCTCAGGTTTGCCCAGTGCAATGTTGTTTCGCACCGAATCATTGAATAAAATACTCTCCTGGCTTACCATGCCAATCAACTGGCGTAGGTCGTCCTGTTTAAACTCGCGCAAATCATGGCCGTCCATTAAAATTCCGCCGGAGCTAACATCGTAAAACCGCGCAACAAGGTCTGTGAGGGTGGTTTTTCCTGCACCGCTGGGGCCAACCAGTGCAATGGTCTGCCCTTTTTTGATGGTGAGGTTGATGTTGTGCAGCACCTGCTTGTCATCATCATATCCAAAGCACACTTCCCGCAATTCTATCTGATGCTCAAAAACAGGTTGTTTGGGGTACAAAGGATCAGAAACCTTGATGGGAGCATTGACCAGTTCGTGCATGCGCTGCAGGCTTGCCTGACCGCGAACAGCGGCAGAATATGATGTGCTGAGTGCCTTGAAGGGATTGATTAACTGGCTAAAAATGGCAAAATAAGTGAGGAAGAATTCCGGATTCAGGGTTCCGCCAAAAACCATGTTTCCGCCTAGCCATAGCAACGCTGCCGATACGCCGATACCAATGGTTTCACTCAATGGAGATGAAAGGTCATAGCGGCGCTGTACCCCAATATTATTCCGGGTGTAGGCCATGTCTTCGTCGCTGTATTTGTTGCTGAAATACTGGGAGGCATTGAATGCCTTGATGATGCGCATGCCACCAATGGTTTCCTCGAATGAAGACAAAATCCTGCCGGCCAACTCCTGATTTCGCACACTTTTGCGGCGAAGGCTTCTGCTAACCAAACCAATAACCAGGGCGGTAATGGGGAGAAACAGAATAATATACAGGGTTAACTGGGGTGAAAGAAAAATCAGGGTAGCCAAAAACAGCATAATGGTGAGCGGCTGCATGTATAGGGCTTCCAGGGACACCATC